>NZ_CAWUDO010000040.1:0-72124 GCF_963920935.1 Nostoc sp. CCY 9925
GCCTCGCAATTGAGTTGTGTCGCCTCGCAATTGAGTTGTGTCGCCTCGCAATTGAATTGTGTCGCCTCGCAATTGAGTTGCATCGCCTCGCAATTGAGTTGTATCGACATGCAATGTTGTAGCAACAGCCAAGGAGGTTAGGACATTAACAGATGGTAAAACTTAGACACAAAGAGACTTTTCACCCAGTCCCCAGTCCCTTGGTATAGGTGATATTCTAAAACTTGGTATGAAAAAAACAACACAGAAATGAAAGCGGCATAGGATTCGATCGCAGCATAGGTGAGTTAAATGGCGAAGGTAGCGTTGCTGATTGGAGTCAGTGAGTATGAGCCAGGGCTGAACCCTTTGCCCAGTGCAGTTAGAGATGTGGAAGCAGTGTGCGAGGTACTGCTGCATCCAGAGATGGGCGGATTTGCTGCCTCAGATATTACGCTGCTAAAAAATCCTGAACGACAAGTTGTAGAAATTGCGATCGAAACGCTGTTTTCCAGTCGCCACAAAGATGATTTGCTGCTGCTATACTTTTCGGGACACGGCATCAAAGACGATCGCGGTAGGCTGTATCTGGCAACTCGCAACACCAGTAAAACGCCGCAGGGCGAACTGATTCGTGCAACGGCGGTATCTGCCAATTTTATTCACGATCGCATGAGTGAAAGCCGTTGTCGGCGGCAGGTGGTAATCCTGGATAGCTGCTTTAGTGGTGCCTTTGCCGAGGGAATGTCCGCCAAAGATGACGGGACAATTGACATCCGGCAGCAGTTGGGCGGTGAAGGACGAGCCGTGTTGACTTCTTCTACTTCGACTCAATATTCCTTTGAAGAAGAGGGGCAAGATTTATCGATTTACACTCGTTTTTTGGTTGCAGGCATCAAATCGGGAGAAGCCGATCGCGATGGGGATGAGTTTATCTCCATCGATGAACTCCATGAATACGCCAGTCAGAAGGTGCGAGAACTTCAGCCTGCTATGAAGCCGGAAATCTATGCAATCCGAGAAGGCTTTAAAATTCAACTGGCAAAGGTGGCTCCGGGCGATTCCAGACAGCGATACCGTAAGGAGGTAGCGCGATTTATTCATCGAGGCGAAATTTCCTTTGTTGGTCGTCGCACATTGGATGTACTCAGGACTCGCTTGGGATTGGAGACAGCTCAAGCCAAGGCCATCGAAGATGAAGTGTTAGAACCGTATCGCAAGCAGTTCCGCAAAAACCTCCAGCAGTATCAGCAGGTGTTCGCCGAACTACTGGAGCGAGACGAGACGATTACCGATAGCGATCGCCAGGATCTGCAAAATCTCCAGCAAATTTTGGGGCTGCGGAATGAGGACACGATGCCCATTGAGGCACAGGTGACTGCACGCTTTAAGACACATCAGCAAAACCTCCAAACATATCAGCAGGCATTTACAACGGCACTACGACAGGAGTTTCCCCTGAGTACGGCAAGCCGCGATCGCTTACGGCAAACCCAGCAACAATTACAACTTGCGGATCGAGATATTGCCGCGATTCAATCTCAGATTACGGCTGAGGTGGAAGC
Organism: Nostoc sp. CCY 9925; assembly: GCF_963920935.1. Taxonomy (NCBI): domain Bacteria; kingdom Bacillati; phylum Cyanobacteriota; class Cyanophyceae; order Nostocales; family Nostocaceae; genus Nostoc; species Nostoc sp. CCY 9925. Next base: position 1,545 of record NZ_CAWUDO010000040.1, read on the forward strand.
ATATCATCAGAAACTCCAAGAATACAAACGGCTGTTTTTTACTGCCACCCAGCAGGAATATCCTCTGGGTCAGGCAACCCAGACTAACTTACATCAACAGCAGCAGCGCTTGGCACTGACTGATGTAGATGTTGCACCAATTGAAGCGCAAATCACAACCCAGATTGAAAGCTATCACCAAAAACTCCAGCAGTACGAACAGGCGTTTGTGAAGGCGACGCAGCGCCAGCATTATCCTGATGAGGTGACGCAAAAGCAGTTGCAGGAAACCTGGCAGACGTTGGGGTTGAGTGAAGAAGATGTGGAGGCGATCAAGAAGCGGATTAATGCCGAGATTGAAACGCATCAAGTAAACTTGCGGCAATATGAGCAAGAATTTACACAAGCTGTTCAGCAAGAATATCCCCTCAGTGCTGTCAAACGCTCTCAACTAACGCAACGTCATCAAGCGTTGAATCTGACTGCTGAGAATGTGACTGCAATTGAAAATCCAATTATTGCTGCGATCGAGGAACATCGGCAAAGGTTACAACAGTATGAAGAGGTGTTTAGAGAGTCAATTCAATTTGAATATCCTCTTAGTGATACAACTCGTGAAGAACTTCAACGTTTTCAACGAATTTTAGAACTTTCAAATAAAACAGTAATTCAGATTGAGGAACGAGTTATTTCTCAAAAAGAACCGATTATCTCCTTAAATGAGGATTTAAAATTGGAACTAAGTGAAAATCAGAATTTTCTTGTATTTGAGATTCAGCAAAATGACAAACAGGAATCACCAGAACTTGGAGAAACTCCTCAACCTGTGCTACCTCATTACCGTAAGGAAACAACCAATTCTCAAATACAATTAGCAACAATTCCCGAACCTGCAAAAGCCCATTTACAACCTGTAGTAACTCAGAAAACAAAAAAAAATCTGCCTTGGATACGATTAATCTTAATTTTCTGTGTCTGGGCATTTTTAGGGTGGCAATTACCAATGATAGAACTTTCATGGTTGTTGCCTTTTAGGAAGTTCCCTGATCCACTAGGGAAAATTCTAATGTGGGTTTCGTTTGGCTCTACGGCTTCGCTATCAGCTTTTGTTGAAGCAGAACTAAAAGTATCAGAAGAATATAGTAATAACTTAAGTACTGAACAGATGAATCTCTTTTTTATCTTTCTTTTTGGCAGCTTATTTGGAATTCCAACAGTGTTTGTTTGGGCTGAAATAGTAAGTTATGGCTGGACATTTATGGGAATCTTAATTGCTTTAGGAGCAAGTATTTTGTTATTTGTTTTATCTTACCTGTTTCAAATTCCTGTCTTTTTAATTTTGTTAAATGGTAAAATCAAGTTAGTTTTTGGCGCTAATCGCTCATTTTCAATATTAATTGGAATCTCTTGTTTAGGTTTAGCATTTGGTTTGATATTAAATTATATAATTAGTCCAGCTATTGGATAACTAAATTTTGTATCTCCTCAATAAAAACATATTCGATGCCTCAAATCCAAAGTTAACTAGAGGAAAAATTTTTTCTATAAAAAATAAAAATGATACAAAAGAGATTGATGAAGACTTCATTATCAACCAAGAGCTTACCCAAGCGATGTATCAAAATAGATTCGTTGCTCATATTTGGTTGCCTTTCTTGCAGAAATAATGCGCGTTAAATTATCACGATCTGTATACCTTTTAGGTTAATAATTATTCACAAACTACAGTCGTGCAAGCAATGGAGCGGCTTTCTGGTTTAGGCTTAATTGTAATTTCTACATCATTACCTAAAATGTTTATAAATCTGATCAATCTATCTATTGAAAAATCTTTTAGTTTACCTCTAGTTAAAGCAGATATTTTTGGTTGATCTATTCCAAGAACTTCCGCTGCTTGGACTTGATTTAATTGGCGATTAGCAATAATTTCACTAATTTTGCGTGCCAGTTCTGCTTTAATTAAGCGCTCTTCAGGATTAGACAATCCTAGATCAGCAAAGACATTTCCGTTACTAATATAAACATCATTTTCGTTGCTCATTTTTTACTCCACTGTTAATAGCATATTAAAGTATAAGCGATGCCTACGGCTGTAAACTACGCACCTGCTGGGCTTTGATGCAAAACTTAGTTTAAAGACTCCAACTAGAAATCATTATGAACCAAGAGCTTACCCAAGCGATCGCCTGTGGGAAAGTGCGATCGCTTTAGTAAGCTAGGATATTAGTACGAATTATTTTTGCTACTAATTGGTAGGAAGATGAATGTAGAAAAACTCTCTATTTCCTTGCCACCATCTTTAGTGGAGTTTGTCGAAAACTACAAGCTCAATAAAGGATGTAAATCTCGTTCTCAAGTAATTGAAGAAGCATTAGAATTGCTGCGAAACCGAGAATTAGAGGCAGCTTACCGAGAAGCATCTGCTGAATTTGATAACGATTGGGTTGTGACAGGGGCAGATGGTTTAACAGATGAAACGTGGTGAGGCAGCGCGTTGCGGGGGTTCCCCCCGTTGTAGCGACTGCCGAACCCGTAAGGGTGATATTTATTACGAAAATCTTAGTCCGGTGATGGGTTCAGAAATGGGTAAACGTCGTCCAGTCCTGATTGTGAGTAATAACATAAGTAATATTGCTGGTATAACTGTTACAATTTTACCGCTTACTTATAATGTAAGCCGTGTTTATCCCTTTGAAGTTTTGCTTAATCCAGAGGTTAGTGGTTTAACGAAGCCTTCAAAAAGGCTCAGAAGTTATGCAACTGAAGGCAGCAGAATTCTGCAAAATTCTAGACCTTATGGAAATTAAATTTTCTTATCTTTTTCAATCTCAATTATGAATTATGAATTATAGCGTATCAATATTTCCTGACTTATGTCAGCATTTTTTGTTTTAAAAAAGACTTTAAGAGCGTATTTTTAGGTTATTGACGATTTTTTCGGAATTTATTGTTGATTATTGATCGTTTTGATCTCCATTTGAGGTGTACTCTCAATATACGGTAACTCTCGCGATCGCCCTTTGAGATAAGTTACACCCAGAGGTGAATACCATGAATAATTATGCTGACAAGCAAGAATTTATCTTAAATCAAATCACAAACAAATGTTTTCAGCGTCACAATTTCAGTGGATATGACTTGAGTGAAATTGATCTGAAAGGACTGGATTTAAGTGGATTTAACTTTATAGGAGCAGATTTGCGTGGTACCAATCTATCTGGTTCTATTCTGACTCGCGCTAATTTAAGTGGCGCAAATTTGATGGAAGCTACTTTATGCGAAGCCAATTTGTATGAAGCCTCTTTATGTGAAGCTAATTTAATTAATGCGGACTTAAGGCAAGCAAATTTGTGTGGAAGTTTTTTATGGCGAGTGAAATTAATAAATAGTAACCTTTGGGGTACTTCATTATGTGCTGCGGATTTGAGGGAAGCAGACTTAACTGAAGCCAAATTAATTGAAGCATCGCTGATTGAAACGAATTTAATTAGAGCAAATCTCACAAAAGCAAAGCTCTGTGGGGCAATATTGCTAGAAGCTAATCTCACTGAAGCTAATTTAACCAGTGCAGACTTAACATGGGCAAACTTAACTAAAACCAACTTGAGTAAAGCAAACCTTTACCAGACAAACCTGATTTATGCAAAATTACGAGATACAATCATGCCTGATGGTACTATTAAAGAACCTCAAATACTCATTAGTTATTAGTTATTAGATTTCTTGTACAAGTTGGGAAAAGGGTAAGGGGGGAAGGGAAAAGGGATAAACAAATGGTTATTATAAGACTCATATTTGATTTTTGAAAAAAACTAGGTACACTTAATCTTCTAGAATCCTGTTGCCTTTTGCCTTTTGCCTCTTGCCTATCTACGCAAATAATTTCAGGAATCAAACCGGATTCCTATAGTTATTTTCCTTGTCTTACTATCTCCTCATCTCCCCCAATACCCAATGCCCATAAATCAGAAACCATTAACCACACCAGCACTGATGCGATCGCGCCCTTGATGTTTAGCTGTATAAAGTGCTTTGTCGGCTGCTTCAATTAGATCTTGGGGTAAGAATTTTGAATTTGGCACAATGCTGACAAAGCCTATACTGACAGTAAGATAAGCACATATACCAGACTTGGCATGAGGAATTGCTAAGTTGCGTACTGCTTCTAACATTTTTTGAGCCACATAAATCGCTCCTTGATGTTCCGTGTTAGGAAGAATCACAACAAATTCTTCACCACCGTAACGAGCAACTAAATCGGCTGGACGTTGAACAATACTTTTTAGCGCACTTGCAATAGGCAACGAGAAAGCAGGCTTTTTGAGTTTTACTCAGCTTTTTCAAAAATCAAATATGAATAAACCTCTTGCAAAAGTCCCTAACACCCCACCCCCAACCCCTCCCCGCAAGCGGGGAGGGGAGCGTTTGCGTTAGCAAAGGCGGGGTGGGGTTGTTTATTTTTGATTTATGCAAGAGGTCTAATCTTATAGTTTTAAAATACGCTCTAAAACTCGCGTCGTGAGAAGATAAAAATAGCGATCGCTAACAACATGGCACTGTAGAGTAACCCATAGCTAGCATTGATAAACAGTGCCGTTGTATCAGGTAGTGCTTGCAAACCATAAACAGCATGGTTTTTTAAATCTAATCGAGATAAATCTGGCAAAACTAGAAACAAACCTTGAGTTAAACGTTCTATCCCAAGGTTGCGACTAAGACGACCAAATTCTACCAAATCTTGGGTAATATTCCCCATTAAATACACTGCAAATGTTAAAACAGTCGCCAGCAATGAAGCTGTAAAAACACCAAAGGCGATAGCCACAGAGGTGATTAATGACAACTGCAAAAATAAGAAAATTGCCGCAATTAAAATACTCGCTATTGAGTAAGTAATGTTACCAAATTGCAGAAATAACAGATAAATTACTGTCATCATAGCTATCAGTACAGCTAGGACTGCGGATAATCCCAAATACTTACCGACAATAATTTCACTGCGGCTAACAGGTTTAGCAATTAATACTAAGATAGTGCGTTTTTCAATTTCTTTATTAACTAGTCCCGTACCAACAAATATTGTCACAATTAACCCGATCGCATTCATCGCCGCCATGCCAAAATCTAAAAACATTTTGTCTTCCGTAGCTGCTGCAAATTGAGGAAGAACACCGAAAGCGGCGGCGAGTATTAACGCATAAAAACCAATAATATATAGGATGCGATCGCGTATCACTTCCTGAAACACATTCTTGGCGAGTACAAAAATTCTGGTTGTCATTAGTAATTAGTCATTAGTCATTAGTTAAAACCCTTCGGGTCGGTAAAGGGGAAGAACTTTGTTTAATTCCTTTTTCCTTTCCCCTTTCCCCTTTTCCCTTGGCGAAGCCATCTCCCCACTCTTTATTGCTGCGGAGGCGGCGAACCAGCGATAAATTTATTCAAGCGATCGCATTCAATTTCTCCAACTGTGATTTTATCGCCCGATCTACCAGCTGCTGCAACTGGTTCAATCCGACAAGATTTCTTTAAGTAATACCCCCGTGGATTAGAACTCGGTCCTGTCCAAATACTTAGTAAATCTAATATATACCCAGATTTAGTATTAGATACACGCGGTTCAACACGCCATAATTCCTTCTCTTCATATTTTCCCAGGTTTTTTTGAATTACTCCTCTACCCAAGCTTCCTACTCGCTGTTTTGCATCTAATAACCATTTTTCCACTTCCGACCAAGCTGTTTCACCTATTTGTTCTTCCACTATTGGTTGAAGTTTGTCTAAAATTAAAATCCCATTTGGTGGTGCCTTAGCTGAGTCTTCATTTCTGAGAACAAAGGTACTATTTTTAAAAGTATCTGCCTGTAAGCTGGGATATTGTTCTAACCAATTATCCACTACAAAATAAAACTGAATCCAGCAGCTTAGCAGCATACTACTAGCAACTAAAATTATGATTTTTTGGCGGTCTTCTGGTTTAGGAATTTGAGCTTTAGCATCTGTATCAGTTCCTTCAATAAATTCTGGTATTGCCGTAATTAGTGCTGAAATTGTCGGCCAAAAAACAATTGTTGTTGGTGTAATTACATCCCTTTGGCTGCCAAATGCAAAAACACTAACTAAAAATCCAGTGATTACTGCTCCCACCGGCATAAAAGTGCCAGGAACCCTCAAAGGATCTTCTGTTGTATACCAAGCTGTACCAGCAATTAAAAACAACCAACCAAAAAATGCAATTATATCTTTTATATAACCTATAGCAAAATATGAAAGTACCCAAGAAAAAACACTCATATAAATAAATGTCTGCCAAGAATAAGCTTTAGGCGGAACTAAGATCTTTCTAATTCCTGCGTAAAGTCCTTCAGCAAATCTGAAAACTCCAAATAAATCTTTAAGTAGCGTATTCATATTTCTCCCTACACCTGATTAATTACTGTCTTTGCTCTAAATAGAACAATTATTTATTTGCTACTTGGAGCGGAGTAGTAAAATAATAGTTATCACACTATAACTCAGAGAATTTGCTATTAATACAGTAGTAACTACATTTGTACTTTGCAATTTGATCCTGCTAAAACCGCGCCATTTTTGTCTATTAAACAATTGAATTTCTTCTTCTTTTTTAGCAAATGGTTCCTTTAATAAGGATAAGAGTAACCCCCTCAAAAGAATATATTTAACGATAAAAGTACCAAAGAAAATTATAAAAGCAGTTAAAATTAGTAGAGTCTGTGTCCCAGGTGATTTAAAATTATTAAAAAACATATAATTAATTAACTCTGATTTCACCTGTATTGGCAACATAGGTTCCGAGACAAAAAATATAGACCAACCAATTACACTAGAAAACAGATTAATAGAAATGCCATAAAAAATGCTAGTTTTTTTATCAAATTTTAGCCGTTTGTGCAAAACATATGCCTCAATGGGGATGGCAATCAGTACAAATAAAAAGTCAAACAGAATTCCACCAATGGGAAAAATCCTCGGAAGCATCCAACTTTCAGGCATAAAAAGTCAATGGTAAGGGTTAACTGTAGAGAGTATAACCGGGATAGTGGCGGTGATGGGGGAAATTATCCTATTAGTGGGGAGTAGGAAGTGTGGGGAGAAATAACCAATGCCCAATGCCGAGCGATCGCTCAGTTTGCAATACTTAATGTTTGGAAAACTAATAATTCGTTTATCATGCAATTGTGATTTCCAGTACATTTTTTTTTGTGTGTATTGTGTAAACTGTATCTGCTGAGTCAAATTGCTATAGAAATTTATGGTAATTCAATCGCCAAGCAGTAGCACCCCTAGTTCTACTGTGGTATTAACCTGACCTCCAGTTCCGCGATCTCACTGCTTGTAGAGCAATTAGTAATACCAATTTGAAAAATGATTGCGATATTATAGATAGCCAAAAGCGATTACTACTGACTGTTTCACAATCTAAAATCCCAAATGGTATGAGCTTGTGCAAGTAAATTTGGTTATTGCCAAAGCATTCCATCACTAAATTCAGTGTCTTTTCATATCTGCTTCAGACATCCCTGACGCAGACATGAAAACTCATTGGGTATACACAAATCAGCGATACCCCCGGTAGAGCTAGTGCTAGCGCACTAGTAAGAAAAGAGCAAAATATATGAACAAAACACGTAAGTTTCGTTTAGGTGCATTCATTCAAGCAACCGGACATCATGTTTCTGCTTGGCGGCATCCCGATTCACAAGCAGATGCTGGTTTAAATTTCGAGCATTATAAGGAAATTACTCAGACTGCTGAACGTGGCTTGTTCGATGCAGTTTTTCTAGCAGACAGCCCAGGAGTCTGGGGCGGCAGTCCGGAAACTCAGAAACGCAATGGAAAACTTGCTCATTTCGAGCCGGTCACCCTGTTCTCAGCTTTGTCTTCCGTCACCCAAAATATCGGCTTTATTGCTACCGCCTCCACCACCTATGAACAGCCCTACACACTAGCACGTAAGTTTGCTTCTTTGGACTATCTGAGTAAAGGTCGGGCAGGCTGGAATGTAGTCACCACAGGCAATGAAAATGCCGCTCATAATTTCGGCCACGACCAACACCCAGAACACAGCCAGCGTTACGAACGTGCCGAAGAGTTTGTGGAAGTGGTGAAAGGACTGTGGGATAGCTGGGAAGACGACGCCTTCATCCGTGATAAGGACTCTGGTATCTATTTCGACACCGACAAACTGCACATACTCAATCACAAGGGCAAACATTTTTCTGTCAAAGGCCCTTTGAACGTCGGTCGTCCGCCCCAAGGCTACCCAGTAATTGTGCAGGCTGGAGCTTCAGAAGCCGGACGGGACTTGGCTGCGCGTACCGCCGAAGTTATCTTTACGGCTAATCAAACCCTAGCCGATGCCCAGGAATTTTATGCCGATGTCAAAGGTCGGCTAGGGAAATATGGGCGATCGCCAGACGATCTGAAAATAATGCCTGGTGCTTTTCCAATCATTGGCCGTACCGAATCAGAAGCTCAAGAAAAGTACGAATTCCTACAATCGTTGATTCACCCTGATGTCGCCTGGGGTATATTGAAAAACTATTACAAAGGTGTCGATTTATCTAAATATTCTCTAGACGATCTAGCTCCCGAACTGCCCACCGACACGAACAACAACAAAAGTCGTCTCAAATTAGTCAAAGATTTAGCTACTCGCGGCACTCTGACGCTGCGGCAGTTGTATCTCTCGCTTGCTACCGCCAGAGGCCATCGAACCATCCTTGGTACTCCCGAAACCATTGCCGACCAGCTAGAAGAATGGTTTAACAACGGTGCAGCAGATGGCTTTAATATCATGCCGCCAATCCTACCTACAGGATTAGATGATTTCGTTAACCTAGTCATTCCCGTCTTACAAAAACGCGGATTATTTCGTACTGAATACGAGGGTACTACCTTGCGTGAAAACCTAGGATTGGGTCGGCCGAGCAATGGTTTTGCCGTCAAACAAGCGGATGAAAGATTGGTGTTGGCGTAAAGGAATTTCTCACAGATGCCGAAGCCACACCTTTTACAGCACACCTTCTGTAGATCCCCACCCCAAGAGGTAGGCGGCAAAGGTGAATAACTAATGACTAATGACTAATGACTAATAACCAATTGTAATTTTTGGAAGCAAAAATCATGACTGAATATAGCCGATTAAAGACTTCGCACTCCGCTGCAATCAGAGCAACTCTTGATTATCCAGTAATCGATACTGACGTTCATACCAATGATTTCACCCCAGCTTTTGAGGATTACATCGCTAATTATGGCGGTGCGAAACTCGTGGATGAATTACGTAAGGCGGAAGCTTCGCGTCTCAACTCCAAGAGCAATGGTAAAGATTGGTATCAACAAACTCCTGAAGAACGTCAACGCAACCGTACAATTCGATCGCCTTGGTGGGCAAGAGTCACCCGCAATACGCTGGATCTTGCTACTTACACCATTCCTGCATTGCTCTATGAGCGTCAGGCCGAACAGGGGTCAGACTATTCAGTGCTATTTCCCAACAATGTCTTAGCACCGGCTGGCGCAAGTCCAGAGAACCGTCAAGCACTGCAAAGGGCGGTGAATCACTATCATGCTGATATTTACAAGAAATATAGCGATCGCCTGACGGTGGTAGCTGGCATCCCTATGAGTAATCCTCAAGAGGCTATTGAGGAGCTAGAATTTGCAGTGAAAACACTGGGTTTGAAAGTGGCAAATATTCCTGGTGGTGTGAAACGACCAATTAAGGCGATCGCTGATAAATACCCAGCCGATCAATTCCCGGAAATCGCCAAGTATGCTTCCTATATCGACTTTTACGGATTAGATAGCGAATATGACTACGATCCATTCTGGGCTAAGGCCGTAGAACTAGGTGTACCCATTACTACCCATTACGGTAGTCAAGGTTGGACTGGACGCTCTTCCATCAGTAACTACATGAATAACCACATCGGTCACTTTGCCGATGGTTCCCAAGCATTTGCCAAAGCATTGTTCTTTGGTGGTGTGACCAAGCGATTCCCACAGTTGCGCGTCGGTATGCTAGAAGGTGGTGCAGACTGGGGTGCCCACGTCTACATTCATTTGGTTGATCGTTTCTCCAAGCGCAATGTCAAGGGACTGGAAAACTACAATCCAGAATTTACAAATTCTGATGAGTTGTTCGAGTTATTTGAGCGTTTCGGTGGCGAAATTACTCAAGGATATTCCCTGAGTAAAGAAGAATTGACCAAGAGTGTACTCGGTTCTTCATTCAGCCGTCATAGCCGCCAGCCAGTTGGCAGCGAATTGAACGATTTTGGCGCAGCAGAAATTGAAACAATTGAAGACATCCGCGATCGCTGGGTGAACAGTTTCTTCTTTGGTTCCGAGTCCGACGACCGCACCATCGCCGCAGCATTCAACGACAAAGCTAATCCATTGAATGTCAAAATCAACGCCATCTATTCCTCAGATGTTGGCCATTGGGATGTACCCGATCTCACATCCCCCTTGGCTGAAAGCTGGGATTTGGTAAAAGAAGGCGTGATTTCGGAAGCCGACTTCAAATCTTATGTATTCGCTAATCCCTACAAGTTTTACACCCAAGCCAACCCCGACTTCTTCAAGGGGACAGCGGTTGAATCCAAAGTAGGTAACATCGAATCTTTACAAGTAGATAAAAACCTTGTAGTGGCTTAAAGCACTCAAAAGTGCTGAGTACTTTTTACTTTACTCAGCACTTTAATCAAACACACACGCTTAGGAGTTACAACTATGTCTATCGAACACCGTTCTGGTTTATTGCCTTATCTATTTGCGATCGCTTCTGAAGATACCAACAAACCTGCACCCCTGGTATTGTTTTTGCATGGGGCGCGCGATCGCGGCAATGATTTAAATGTACTCCTGAAATGGGGTTTACCTCGTTTTGTGAACGAATCAAGCCCCTTAACTTACTTCTTTGCAGCCCCTCAGCTTCCAGAAGGACAGACTTGGGTAGAGCGAGAATCAGATGTCATTGCTTTCTTGGATGAACTGATTGCCTCCCATCCCATCGATCCATCCGGTATCATCTTATCTGGATTCAGTTTAGGTACGGCTGGAGCTTGGCAGATTGCTGCTTCCCATCCTAGTCGCTTCGCTGGTTTAGTAGCAGTATCTGGTCGTGTTCCCAAAACCTTAGAACCCAATCAACTAGCTGGACTCAAAGAAATTCCCATTCAAATATTCCAAGGTGGCAAAGATGAAAAACTGCCAATTGAGGATACACAGCAGATTGTCGATACCTTACGCGGTCTGGGTGGGACAGTAGATTTTACTGTACTACCCGAAGGCGATCATTTTATTGCTGATGAAGTGTATGGAGACTCAAAATTGCAAAAATGGCTGATTTCACAAAGCCGTCGTCAAGCTTCTGTAGTGGTCTGAAGCATTTATGTCTTACGCTCCATCTGCTCACTGGAACGAATTCTTCTCTAAATGTAGGGATGCTGGCACAGATTTAGATTGGGGAACCCAATGGACAAAGATTCACCTTCCGTTTCTCAAGTCCGCCAACGTTAAAACTGTGCTTGACCTTGGTTGTGGTACAGGAAACGACGTGTTACGTCTTGTACAACAAGGTTTTACAGTGAGTGGTATGGATTTCTCAGAGGAGGCAGTGCGACAAGGACGCGAGAAATCAGAAAAGTTAGGACTAAATGCGCAGTTTGTAGTTGCCGACATGGCAAAACGTCTGCCTTTTGATAGTGCAACTTTTGATGCTGTCATGTCTAATGTTGCTATTCACATGTTTTCAGATCGGATTACACGCGAATTGTTTGAAGAAATTCGACGAATAATACGCCCCAATGGATTATTTGTTTTCCACGTTAATTCTACAGAAGACGCTCTAGTTAGGGCAGAACGTCACCCACCCCTGCGCGAAATAGAGCCAAATTACTTTCTAGAACGTCATGGACAGACTATGCATTTTTTCTCTCAAGAATATTTGCTAGACCTGTTATCTGACTGGAAAGATGTAGAGCTGAAACATTACGAAATATTGGATGAGCAAACGAGCAAGCTGTTTAAACGAGTTTGGTGGGGTAAGGCAATACAGCCTGACTAATCTCTAATGACAATCTTTACCGAAGAAACCTAGTTTCTGAATTCTGCTTTCTTTCAATCAACAACAACGAATATATCCATGACCATACCAACCACTAAGCTCGGTAAAACCGGATTGACCGTTTCACGCCTTTGTCTGGGCACCATGACCTTCGGATTGCAGACAGATGAAGAAACTTCCAGGCAGATCCTTGACACCGCCGCTGATGCTGGAATCAACTTTTTGGACACAGCCGACGTTTATCCGCTTGGGGGTGGTCTTGCTACTGCTGGTAGCACTGAAGAAATTATTGGGCGCTGGTTGAAAGGGAAACGCGAACATTTTATTCTGGCTACTAAGTGCGTAGGTCGGGTAGGCCCTGCGCCTTGGGATCAGGGTGCTTCGCGCAAACATATTCTGGATGCGATCGATGCTTCTCTAAGACGGCTGCAAACAGATTATATCGACTTGTATCAATTGCACTCTGACGATGTTTCAACCCCCATCGATGAAACTCTAGAAGCATTGGATATAGTAGTTCGTGCTGGTAAGGCACGCTATATCGGGATTTCTAACTTCTTAGCTTATCGACTTAGCCGTGCCTTGGGTCGCGCTGATGTGCGTAATCTAACTCGCTTCGTCTCGATTCAGCCCCGCTATAACCTATTGTTCCGCGAAATTGAGCGGGAATTATTGCCCCTGGCGCAAGAAGAAGGACTGGGTGTAATTTCCTACAATCCCTTAGCTGGCGGTTTGCTCACTGGCAAACACAGTCTTGCTCAAGGTCCCACCGCAGGTACACGTTTCACCTTGGGTGCCGCCGCAGAACGTTATCAAGAACGCTACTGGCGCGATCGCGAGTTTAATACTGTGGAGGAATTACGCACAGTGGCGGAGTTTGCAGGATTATCGCTCACTACCTTAGCAGTAGCTTGGGTTTTAGCTAATCCGATTATTACAGCCCCGATTATTGGTGCTAGCCGTCCACAACAACTTGCTGACACTTTGAAGGCTTTGGAAGTAAAACTCGATGACAATTTGAAACAAAAACTAGATGACCTCACTGCTGAATATCGCAGGGGAGATTCTCTGCGTTAGGGATTTGAGACGCGATGAATTTTTTAGACGCGATGAATTGCGTCTCTACATAAAGGTTGATCTGAACTTTATTGAATTATTTAGTTATACCAATGATTAAACGCCGTCGTTTTCTCAATGTTGCTACATCAGGTGTATCTGGTTTTTCTCTGGCATATCTGTTAGGAAGTTGTAGCCAACAAAGTCAACAAAATATATTAAACAGCACTACTAGCAGTTCAAGTTCCCTTGGTATTAAAAGCAAGGTTTTACGCATGGGGTATCAGAGTGCGGGGGATCTTGTGAGAAATCGGAAAGTTTTAGAGAAACGCTTGGAACCCTTGGGAATTAAAGTGGAATGGGCGCAATTTGTCCAAGGGCCACAACTGATGGAAGGAATGGCTGCGGGAAGAGTTGATGTAGGGTCTGTGGGAGAAACGCCACCAATTTTTGCCCAAGTAGCTGGGTCAGACCTGGTTTATGTCGTCGGTACACAAAGAAACAAAACAACAGGGACAAGTAGTGTTATTGCTGTACCTCCAGAGTCTCCACTGAAAAAATTTGAGGAGATCAAGGGGCAAGAAGTTTATTTTCAAAAAGGCTCGGCATCCCACTATTTTATTCTCAGAGCCTTGCAGTCAATTGGCTTGACCATCAAAGATATTAAAATCAAAAGTATACCAACTATTGAGGCGCGGGCTGCTTTTATTGAAGGTAAAATTCCAGTTTGGATGGCAGGAGATCCGCATTATGCGATCGCCGAAAAAATGGGTAGAATTCGCGTCCTTAAAAATTCTGTTGGTTTAGATTCTCCTGGTGGCTATTATATTGCTGACAGGAAGTTTGCCGAACAAAATCCTGGTTTACTAAAAATTCTTATTGAGGAGCTTCATGCTCTTGATAAATGGGCAGACGCGAATCGAGATGAAGTAGCCAAATTGATGATCGCTGAACAAAAACTTGATAAGGATGTGGTAGCAAGGGTGATGTCTCGTCGCACTTTCGTTGGACGCAGAGGTCTTAGCCAAGCACTGATTACAGAACAACAACGTGTAGCAGATTTGTTCTTTGAACAGGGTGTCATACCAAAGAGAATCAACATTCAGGATGCGTTACTTCCGCCCGATTTGTATGCTGCAATCACACCTGCTGAAATTATGGTTTAGAAACTCTCGCGCAGTATTTTTCACTTTGTACTTAATTTAACGCCATAGGGCGGCTAAAGAAGCCGTCCATTTTTATTTTACAGAACAGCTTGCTACTACGAGAACGACTTTCATGATCAAAAAGATTAGACTTTCCAAATCTTTTCAACGTGCTGCTGATGCGCCAAACTTGCCTGATACGACCTTCAGGTTCATTTGTTATTTTGTTAACCAGTTCCGCTGGTGGTATCTGGCAATGGTGCTCCTGGAGGCAACACACGCAACCTGTGGTATTATGTTGCCCTATGCCATTGGCGAGATCATCCGGAGCGTGACGCGCTCAACTGGCGACACCAAGCCCATTCTTGATGCTATCAGCCAACCGCTGATGCTGTTCACCGCTTTGAGTGTGGGTGAAGTGATATTCGGGCGATCGGCTGGACTGTTGCAAACCATTCTCCATCCGATCCACCGACAGCACATCGTCCGTTCCCTATATGCCTATTTACAACACCATTCGCATCGCTACCTGAGTAGTAGTTTTGCTGGGGCATTGGCACATCGCATCGGCGAAACTTCTCTGGGTGTGACCCAGACGATGCAAATGCTGATTACTGAATTTATGTCTTTGATTATCGTCTATACTGTCTCGACGATATTACTGTATCGCGCCTATCCTCCGCTTGCTGCACTTGTAGGGGTGTGGGCAGTTTTCTTCGTCAGTATTTCGTTCTGGCTGGCAACTCGCTGCCGAATTTACTCGCGAAGAGCGGCAGCCGCAAGAAGTGAGACAACTGGGATCATTGTAGATGCGGTGACAAATCTCAGTAGTAGCCGCTTGTTTGCTCGTCTGGATTTTGAACGACGCTATTTAAATGAGCAATTAAGATACGAAATCAAAGAGGTGAGAAAGTCTAACTGGTACTCAGAGAGAATTCGCTGGTTTCAGTTCATCTCAGCAGCTGTTCTGAAAATCGGCACTCTGTATTACTCACTCTCGCTTTGGAATCAAGGAGCGATCGCTACTGCTGACTTCGTTGTGGCAACTAGTCTATCACTGTTGATCATTAGTGAAGCCCGCAATTTGAGCCGACGGTTTATAGAATTCTTTGAACATATCGGCAATGTCGCCAATGGTATCTCCGTAATTGTTCAACCCCATGAGTTAATCGATCGCGATCAAGCGATCGCTCATCCCATCACCCAAGGTAAAATTGAGTTTCGGCAAGTGTATTTTAGCTACTCCGCTGGCAAACAAGTCTTTGAAAACCTCTCCATTGCCATCCAACCAGGTGAGCGTGTCGGCTTGGTGGGCTTTTCCGGCTCTGGAAAATCCACCTTTGTGAATTTAATTTTGCGTCTTTTTGACGCCCAATCAGGGCAAATTCTCATTGATGGGGTCGATATTCGAGATATGACTCAGAATGCCTTACACGCCCAGATCAGCTTAATTCCCCAAGATCCATCTCTGTTCCATCGCACATTAATCGAAAATATTCGTTACGGACGCATAGATGCAACCGATGAGGAAGTGACTGAGGCTGCACGCAAAGCCTATGCTCACGATTTTATCGCCCAGATGAAGGAGGGTTATCATTCTCTGGTGGGTGAACGTGGTGTTAAATTGTCTGGAGGGCAGAGACAGCGGATTGCGATCGCGCGGGTAATCCTCAAAGATGCCCCGATCCTGATCTTGGATGAAGCCACCTCCAGTCTCGATTCCATTACCGAAAAAGCAATCCAGGATACTCTAAACTTAGCAATGGACGGCAAAACCGTGATTGTGGTAGCTCATCGCCTGTCTACTATTGCCCATCTAGACAGAATTTTGGTCTTCGACCAAGGTCGAATTATCGAAGATGGTAATCACGCCAAACTCCTAGCACGGCGCGGCGCTTACTACAGACTATGGAAAATGCAGGCGGGTGGATTCCTGCCTGTAGAAGTTAGTAAATAGGGCATGGGGGATGGGGAGGCAGGGGAAAAGGTTAAAGGGAAAAGGGATAAATTTAATCTTTCCCCTTTTCCCCTTACCCGAATGGCACTAAGAAAACATGAAACGTGGTCAGGGCAAGGTGTCGGGGGTAGGGTGTCGGGTGTAGTGTTTTAAAGTATCCAATTTATTCCCTATACCCTGCCCCAACGAAGCTTGGTCAAACAAAACAACTTCCTATTCATTCCCTACACCCCACACCCTACACCCTACACCCAAAGTCAGGAATATCAAGGCCTTATGCTTATCTTAGTGCCATTCCCCCTTACCCCTTTCCCTTTCCCCATGCCCAATGCCCAGATGATGCTATATTATAACTTTTCAAGAAATGACAAGGAACGGTATCGGTATTCGCACGGCGCAAGTGCGTCAGGAACGGCTCGTTGGTCAAATTCATGTCTATGATGGTGCTGGTAAAGGTAAGTCCCAGGCGGCTTTAGGGGTGGTTTTGCGCTCCATTGGGTTGGGAATAAATACACCTACTAATTCCAACCGGGTTTTACTGCTGCGGTTTTTAAAGGGGCCTGAGCGTGATTATGATGAAGATGGGGCGATCGCAGCTTTGCAACGTGGCTTTCCCCATTTAATTGACCAGGTTCGGACTGGGAGAGCCGAATTTTTTGGCCCCGAAGAAATTACTGTTTTTGACACAGATGAAGCGGCGCGGGGTTGGGATGTAGCCAAAGGTGCGATCGCCAGTGGCTTATATTCAGTTGTGGTTTTGGATGAAATTAACCCTGTACTGGATTTAGGTTTGCTGCCAGTAGATGAAGTGGTGCGGAAATTAAAATCTAAACCCCAAGAGTTGGAAATCATTGCTACCGGACGCGCTGCACCACAAAAGTTGCTCGATATTGCAGATTTGCACTCAGAAATGAAACCCCACCATCACCCAACTGCTAAAGCACTCTTACTTAATGGTATTGAAATTTATACTGGCGCTGGTAAAGGTAAGTCTACGAGTGCTTTGGGCAAAGCCTTGCAGGCAATTGGTAGGGGAATAAATCACCCAGGCTCTACGCGTGTATTAATTATGCAGTGGCTCAAAGGTGGCAGTGGTTATACAGAAGACGCAGCGATCGCCGCTTTGCAGCAGTCATATCCAGAAGTGGTGGATCATCAGCGTTGCGGTCGAGATGCAATTGTTTGGCGCAATTCCCGGCAAGAATTAGACTACGTAGAAGCCGAACGCGGTTGGGAAATTGCCAAAGTTGCGATCGCCTCTGGGTTGTATAAAACAATTATTCTCGACGAACTCAATCCTACAGTTGACCTGGAACTACTCCCGGTTGAACCCATTGTCCAAGCTTTGCTCCGCAAACCCCGCGATACTGAAATTATTATCACTGGTCGCTGTCAAAATCAACCGACATACTTTGATTTAGCTAGCGTTCACTCAGAGGTTTACTGCCACAAACACTATGCAAATCAAGGCGTAGAACTCAAACGAGGAGTAGATTTTTAAATTAGGTATGCTGCAAAGAGGTATGGGGAATTGGGAGTGTGGGAGATGATATAACTAAGCTGTTCGACATCTAGCTTGCATATCGAAATTTGATAAAAGTCTTGTGGGGAGGGCATCTTGCCATTGGTGTCAAGTTAAGAAAAATAGAATCTTGTCAAGTGGTTAAAGCTCAATAGTTAAACTCAACACAAGGGTGTTGAGAATAGCCATGACAAAGCCACGGAAAAAACAAGGAAATCCAGACTTTCGACATCGGGTAAGTTGCCCAGCCCCAACAAACCAACACATCGAATCACGGTTGATAGAGCTATTAACTCCAGGGACATTTGCCAATCTCAAAGATGTCAAAGGCAAAGAGCGTAGCTTACGCGATGCCTACGGCGGGCTATGCCTACGTATACTAACGCTGCCGGTGATGGCAGCAATAGTACTGAGTCTAGTGTATCGACACATACAGCACTTAACAGATGTGCTACGTTGCCTGGAAGTAGAAGGACTGATGTGGGTTGAGGCAATGTCAGTGAGTCGGCAAGCGTTACGTTTGTTGGGTTTATCTTATTTATGGGTTGGCGGCACTAATGGTGTACAAATGCTTTTTCTTTGCTACTTGGATTTTTTACGCAGTACTCAATGATTTATGCGCTGATGTTGCTGTGGCTTTGCAGCAACCGTTAGAACGTATTTCCGTGGAAATGGTCTATCTTCCAGAGGAATTTGTCTATCTGCTGTAATTTTGAGTTATAAGTTTTCTCAATTCCAGCTTTTAAGAAATCAGAAGGTTGGAACAAAAATATATCGCTAAAACCACTAGGAATTTCTGGTAATTTATTTGAAGCAACAATTTGAAATCGTACTTTTGGAACAACTAAATGACCGAGTATTTGTATTTCTGGAACTATTTTGCCGTCAGTAATTAAAAGTGCATTATCATATTGAGAAACTATGTTCGCTATTTTAGGATATTCTTCATATTTTTCGGGAAATTTGTTCCACCATATCTGAGATTGAGAACTAATTCCGCAAGATATAATCCCACTAATGATTACCAAAAAAGTTGCAACTGACCAGAGCTTTT
Source organism: Nostoc sp. CCY 9925 (assembly GCF_963920935.1). Classification (NCBI taxonomy): domain Bacteria; kingdom Bacillati; phylum Cyanobacteriota; class Cyanophyceae; order Nostocales; family Nostocaceae; genus Nostoc; species Nostoc sp. CCY 9925. The sequence continues at coordinate 20,355 of NZ_CAWUDO010000040.1, forward strand.
TTTGGAAAATTTTAGTAGAGTTAAACCTGATTTTTGTGGCAAATAGATAAGCAACGGTTAACTGTATACCTAAAATGCAGGGAAGTGTATATCGACTAGTACCGTATCGCTTTTGAAACATAAAATCTAAGATTAACAAGGGAAACCCCACAGAACCAATTAATGTTAAAATAAATAACCAAACTTTTTTCGGGCTTTTACGACAAAGAACATAAATTGAATAAATGATTAGAGTTAAAATAATTCCAACAAAAGGAATTAAAGCAAATTTAAGGTGCTTGGAATCACTAGGGCTAATGCCTAAATCAAGAAACCCACGACTAATAATTCCAGCCCACCTTGTCGCTGAATCAAATAATGTTTGTTTCACATTTGCCCAATATACTGCATCTGCGTGAGGATTAGTAATAATAATCCAAATCCAAGGGACGAAAGTCATAAATCCTACAAGCGACGCCACCAAGTAATAAATCGACGTTTTATTCAATCGGAAGCGTTCAATTACAGCTACATAAATTGCCTGTGCAAGAGCAACAAAACCAAAAAATATATGACTATAAAACCCTAGTGATAATGTTGCTGTATAAATGCACCAACTAACCTTTGTTTTCAAGCGCATGGCTCGCAGCAGTGCTGCGCTCGATATTAAAATAGCTACTATCCATAAACTATAGGCTCGTGCTTCTTGTGCATATATAACATGAGGAGGTGAAACGGCTACCAACGCCATGGCTATCCACCCTGTTAGTGAAGACCTAAATAATTCTTTAGATAGCCAATAAATAGAAGGAAACGTTAATAAACTAATAAACGCCGAAAAACTTCTCGTCACTGCTATAGAATTACCAAAGCACTTCACCCAAAACCTAGTCATCAAAACGTGTAGTGGCAAAATTTGTGAGTCTTCTAAGACTATGCCTTTCATGACATCAATCGTGTTTTTTTCACTATTAGGATACTGGTATTTATCCAATTCTTTTATGCTGATTAAATGACCATTACGTAAATTAGCTTCAACTTCTGACTGCATATATCCAGATATACGTAATGATGATACAACTTCATCACTCCAATACAGTTTTTTGTCAAGATTGACGAAGCGAAAAAAGACACCTATTACTAATAAGATGATGATTAAAAAGCGTAGCAAAGATTGAGAAAAAAGCCAGTTTTCTGACAATTGCTTTTTCATACGGTTTTCACTCCTGTTAAAGCTTTAGTCAAGATGAATAAAATTTGATTTTTTTAGCCAAAAATTATTTTTTGAGAACTTAAAATTCGTAAGATGGATAGGATTGTACTCCTATTTGATGCGACTTGCTAAATTCAGTTTTAAATAAATTAAAAACTAAACTGTATTAAATTACATATAAATTTAAATCTAGAGGCAAAAATATTAGATTTTAGCAGGATAAATTTCTTGAAATTTGCTGCTTTTGCAAATATATTTGCACACTAAATATAATCAGTCCGTATTATTCTATATTACAACTCAAGTGAAATGTGAAATACTCTTATTAAAGATAAAAAGATTTGATAAAGTTTTTATTAAAAAAATATAAATAGGCTTCGGACAGCTTTAAAAGTGAAGGTCAGTTGAGGTTCGTTGAAACCTAACCGAATAGTATTTTTCAAGGGTTTTAGCTGAAGTTGACATTAATAAGCTAATGAGCATTTAAGTTGGATAAAACCAGGGCTGGAGGCGCTTACTACAAGCGAATCACTCTGGAAAAATGAATGACGATTAGCTTAGTAATTAATCGTTGCACATGTGATGCATATGAGTATCCTATATGATAGTCATCTGATACTATTTATTTACATAGCAACCTATTGCACCCACATCAAATTACCAAGTGTTTGCATTAGTTTTGTTGTTTTTGCCCCCTTAGCTAACCATATCTGCCAAAAGCCCTCTGTCCCATCAGAGGGCTTTTATTTGCTTTTAACTAAGACTACTGCCAAACAAATACCTTGGCTGTATAGCTTGGTAAGTCAGTCACTAGACTATCTTCTTGAGTTTCCACTTCACAGTTACCGAACCAATCTCGCCAATACTCAGCACTGGGAAAGTTTGGAATTTCGTACCTAATTAGATTTAAGGGAGAAAAATTTACCACGACGACAACATGAGAATCCTGTTTATCCCAGCGGCTGTAAGCCAGCACTTTATCATTTGCGTCTTCGTAGAAAAATTCGATATTGTCATTTTGCAGGGCTAGATTTTGCTTGCGTAAAGCAATCAGTTTTTGATAATACTTAAATAAATTATGATTCTCGTCACTTGTTAACAAAGACCAAGTAACCTTTTGTGGTTGAGTGACACTTTCGCTTTTTTGCTGATATTCACCAAATTCTTCTCCCATCCACAGCATTGGTATACCCATCGCTGTCATTAACAGGACTCCTGCTAACTTTGCTCGCTTAAATGCCTCGGCGTCAAAGATACCCGCGTCGCCTAATTCTCGCAATAGACGTTGGCGATCGTGTGTTGCCAAATAATTTATCACATTGGTGGCACTTGCGTAACCCTGCTTTCTAGGATCTAAAATCTGCTTTAATTGTTCTAATTCAAATGATTTTCCACAAATATATGGAACTAAGAAGTAGCGAAAACTTTCATGCCAACAACCATCTAATGGCCCATCTGGTTTGACTACAGTGTTTGTATCGGGAATGTGTTCGGCAATGTTATAAAAATGCTTGGGTGCGGCATGTTTTTTTGCTTGCTTAGCTAGCCAGTCGAGAAATTCAAAGTTAGCTAATTGGCGCACTGCATCAAAGCGAATTCCATCAATATGATATTCTTGAATCCAAAATTGCACTACATCACCGATGTATTTCCATGCAGGCTTAACATTTAATTTTTCGTCATAATTATCATAGTTAAACTCTGGCCCCCAATAATTATCTGGGTCTTCTGGATAATGCTTGTGTTCGTAGTACCAATAATTCCGGTCAATCAGCAGTAATGGACATTCTTCATCTGTATGATTGTAAATTGCATCCATAAAGACACGAATGCCTCTAGCATGACACTCGTCTATTAATTGTTTTAAATCTTCAGTGGAACCGTAACTAGATTCTGTAGCAAAGTAGTGGCGTACTTTATAGCCCCAGCTATAGTTGCCTGGGTACTCGTTGACTGGCATTAATTCAATTGCATTAATTCCCAATTCACGCAGATAATCTAACTTGGCAATTACCCCTAAATATTTGCCTCGTTTATTAGCGTCAACCTCATCACCAGTAAAATCAGCAACGTGCATTTCATACATGACTAATTCACGATTATCAGGCAACGGCATGTCATCATGTTGCCAAACATAAGTATCAACAATACGTTGCCCGTCTTTAATCCGCACGATAGCGTGTTTTTCTGTTTCATTAACATCTGTTGCTTTGGGGTCAATAACATCTATCCATTCATCAGGTGCAAAATTGGGACTTTTGGTTTGAACACGAAATTTATATTGATAAATCCCGTCTTTTAGTTGTATTTGAGTGCGAAAATAACCATCTTCATTTTTTGTCATTGGGATTTCTTGCCAATCAGAAAATGATCCAATTAAAACTGCTCCTTGGTTACGAGGAGCGAACAAGGTAAATTCAATTAAATTTGCCATTTCCAAATTTATAGAAATTTCTATAAATGTAATCAATAAAATGATTTTCTATTACTAAATAATTTGTAGCGTCTTTCTCAGGTAATAAATTTTTTCAGTCTTTTTTATTTTACTTTTGACTTACATTCAGCGAAATTATTTACCTTAAGAGCGAAAGACTTGATTAAAACCAAAATAGGCGATGTCTACGACGGGCTACGCCTACGCATCTTTGATATTGGAGACAAAACGTTTTAACATACCCATATGGGTGTCGGTGACATACTCCAAAGTCAAAACGATTCGCTGTTCATTCTGGCCTAAAGGAGTAACTCTATGGTAAAGATTGTCACCATTGAATAATACTAGAGTACCAGGAGTCAAGGAAAGCGATCGCATTTGTGTCTCTCGGTCAGGAATATCCCTGTAGAGTTGATATTCCAACTTGCTTGACGAACGCTCAACTAAACCGAGTAACACTGTGTAGCGCTTGCCGCGATAGTAAGATGTATCGTAGTGATATTGGATATGATCTCCAGGCTCAGTGTAATAGTATAGCGCGTAAGTGTGGGGATCGTAATTAGGACAAGGAAGCAGTTTTTCACCCGTAATTTTGTTGAGAAACTCGAAAAAGGCATTTAGTTGATAAAATTCTCCAAAAATCGGCGCTAGGCTATCTAAGCTATAGCGGCTAATGCTACCACCTTTTTTATGATTGGGAATATAGTTGCGATTGATAGCAGGTTGCAGCGATGGTAACAAACTCAAAAACTTATTGAGAATGGAATTAGGAAGAAAGTTTTCCAGTACCAAAAATTCATTCTGTGCTTGAAACTCAGCTTGAAGTTTTTGATAATCAACGGCTGCTATAGCTTGATAAATTTCAGTTTGAAGCTCCATTAATCAACAACTTAAAATTTAAAATCATCAATGCCATATACTCAGAGATTGTTGACTGAGGAGTTATTATTCTCCTCTTTGCCCTTGTGCCCCCGCTCCCCATTTCCCCATTCGCTAATTTGCTTGAGACTGTGGGAGTGCAAAAAATTGCCAAATTACCCATACAGCAAACATTGGCGCACCAATTGTAGCTGCAATTAGTAACGGCTGTAGTCCATTGAGTAAGGTGACTATGGGAAACAAATACAGCACATCTTCAATGTCAAAGCCGGCAAAATTCGGTTGACGGGTGGCGTCTTTGCCTAAGCGCTGTTCCATTTGGTTTCGCAAATGAAAGATGCAAGCAACAGATACGCCGGATACTATCCCCATAAGCAACGCCCACGAACCAAGTTCACCTCCTTTAAGACCATACCCAATACCCATAAATAAGAGAATGTGGATAATGGCATCACTAAAAAGGTCGTACTGATGTCCCCATTTGCTGCTTTTCCCACTTAAACGGGCTAATTCACCATCGGTGTGGTCTAAAAAATTGGATAAAGCAAACAGCACTGTGCCAATGTTAGCCCAGATACCATTGCCAACCGCCAATGCAACAGCCGCCGCCAGTCCTGTTATAAGTCGGACTGTGGTGAGATGATTGGGATTTACCCAACTGTCTTTTAGAGGTCGAACTAGCCAGTAAGCAAGTTGAGCATCCCAAGTCTTTGTCGTCATAAATGAACTTGAATTTGATGTGGTCTTTGACTATCTACACTGATAATTACCACATCTGTCTAAAGATACAGATTATTATTTTATATCAATTTTTTAGGAATTAAATCATACATTAGGGTAGCAACGCTGTATGTCCTACAGGGGAATTCAGAATTAAAAAAAACGTGAATTCGACGAATCTAACCCGCTTCCATTCCTCTCCCCCACAGAGCTACGGTGTACACACAAGTCTTCTAGAGTTGCCCCGCAAACTTTTGATCCCCCCAACCCCCCTTTCCAAGGGGGGCAAAAACCTCTCAAAGTCCTCCTTTTTAACGTGAGTTCGATGGCTCGTGTAGTAACCACCTAATTGGCGTAAATATTGAAACCTCTCCCTGGTTTTACTACGCAAAACCGTCCCTCTCCGACTCGGAGAGGGACAGGCTTGAACTTTAGTTTAAGACAGGGAGAGGTTCGTCGAACTCACATCCTTTTTAAGGAGGATAATGACGGATCTACGAGGATTTTGGTTTCCTACACAGATGTGTGTACACCGTAGCCCACAGGGAGAGAGGCTTTGAAACCATCATTTTCTCGTTGTCAAGAATATTTCTGCCCCTCTCTGACACCTACGGTGTACACACAAGTCGGAAATAGTAGTCTGTGAACGAATAATTGACGAGTAAATTCTCTGTAGAGACGGCGATTTATCGCGTCTTGTGAACGTGTCAGTCTTTTAGACGCGATAAATCGCGTCTCTACATGAGGGCTTTCTGGCTTATCCCAAGCGTATTGGAATAAAACTGGATCTGACTTGTGTGTACACCGTAGCTCTGACACGGAGAGGGGTTGGGGAGAGGTTTATCGAACTGACGTTAAAAAAGACGTAACAGCGCTACGTCTCTACATTGTTTTTCACCAGATGTCTAAGGGCGATGCATTAACAATGCAAGTGGTGGTCACACACACACGCTAAATAGCTACTAGCTACGAACCTTAGTCAGGATTTTTTGGGAATAAAACGAAGCCGATTCTTGGTTTTTGGCACAATCTTGGGCAAACTTAATCAAATGATGCCCCACAAGCCCAACGTGAATCAGGCTTTCAATATCACCTGCTTTCAGTGCTGGTTTGGCCATTTTCCAGAAAGTTTGACGATAGTTACTAAATATACCTATTCGCAGCAAAATATTGCTTAAATAAGTTAAACCTTTGCGAATATTAGCCCCAGAAGTCCGAGCTGGGCTGTTAGGAACTTTGATGCGATTTGGGTAAGTGTGTTCCATGTTGTAGGCGAACCGCTGATATAAAAATTCCGGCTCATAAGCTGTGGTGATGCAGCGCCGCCACATTTCGACAACTTGCTCGTAAGGCATTAAAAACTCTACATTCGATTCGCGGTTTTCATCAAATACAAGTCGCCCTTCTGCTTCTAATCTCCGCCATAAAGGAGTTCTCGGTAATGCATGAAGTAGGTTGATTGTCAACATGGGAATTTGCGACGCCCGAATAAATTCGAGAATGCGATCGCCTGTTTCTGGTGTATCTGTATCTAAGCCAATAATGATCCCCGAAACTACTTCCATCCCATAGCTATTTAAAACCTGAATCGCTTTTAAAATCGGCATACTCAGATTTTGGTCTTTGGAAATAGCATGAAGAGCTTCTGGTTCTGGTGTTTCAATGCCGCAAAAGATGGTGCAAAAATAGGCTTCGCGCATCATTTCCAGCAGTTTGGGGCTTTGAGCCAGATTCAGTGTTGCTTCGCAGGCAAATTGGATGGGATAGCCATTGCGTTTTTGCCAATCGATGAGGTGAGGAAGCAACTTCATGGCGGCGCGGCGATCGCCAACAAAGTTATCATCGACAAAATACACTGCTCCCAAATTGCCCGATTGCCGCATTGCATCCAACTCAGCGACAACTTGCTCCGGCGTTTTCATCCGCGGGTTGCGTCCATAGAGTTCTGGAATATCACAAAACTCGCAACGATAAGGGCAACCACTAGAAAACTGCACGTTTGCTAGGAAATAATCATTGATATTTAATAAATGATAAGCTGGGGTGGGGAACTCAGTTAGGGGCAAACGTTCTTTAGTTTCAAAGCGAATTTGCGCTTGGGGACGTTCTGAGTTTTGGTCTAGATACTCGATCAGGCGATCGGTTGCATCTCCCAATTCACCCAAATGTAAAATATCAAATTCTGGATAATATTCTGGGCAACCAGATACAGAAGGGCCACCAAGAACTGTGATTTTGCCGGCTCGATGGGCAAGTTCATTAATTTGATTAATCTGCGGTTTTTGGATATGCATCCCACTGACAATTACCACATCAGCCCATTGATAATCAGCCTTAGTTGTTGATTTGACGTTCTCATCAATAAACCGGACTTCCCATTCTTGAGGTAAGTAAGCAGCTACAATTAAAATACCTTGTGGTGGCATAAAAGCCCGGACATTACCCATGAGTGGATAGGCGTAATGAAATGTACCAAATGAGCGGCTGTATTTGGGAAAGACACAAAGGATACGTCGATGATGCAAAGGAATGTAGCGATTTTTTTGAGCATTAGCAGCGGTTTTGGAATCGGCCGCTAGAGCAATTGGGTTTTCTAAAGACTTGAGATTTACAGTCATTACAAATTTCACCCCGGAAAACTGAGCAGCTAATTTAACAATCTACTGACACAATCAGTTTTAATTCCAACTAGCTTACCGCGATCTTTCAGAAGTTTTTAATTGTAAGATAGAAAACTTACCTGAAAATGGGGCATGGGAAGAGGACAAGGGGAAAGACTTATTCCAATTTGTCTGCTTGTCTCCCCATCTCCCCAGTCCCCAGTCACCACTCCCTGAGCATGTAGCATAGGCGTCTATCATGAATTTGATTTACTTTCTTTTACGTTCTGCTTGGGGTATGGTAGCGATCGCGATCGCTACTGGATTCTTGAGTGGCGGTAGTAGTGCTGGTTTGATTGCTTTGATTAGCCGTGCTGCTAGTAGCGGTAATCCTGAGCGTCTGACATCCATCGCTTGGGGTTTTGCGGGGTTGGCCATAGTTGCGCTGATTACCAGCATTATTTCCCAAGTAATGTTGATTCGCCTTTCTCAAAATGCAGTTTTGCAATTACGAATGCGTTTGAGTCGCCAAATTCTGGCTTCTGAGTTGAGCCTTTTGGAACGTTTGGGAAACCCGCGACTATTGGCAACTTTAACTGAGGATATTCAAGCAGTTGCTAATGCTGTTTATCAGATGCCTTTTTTGTTTATTAATTTAGCGATCGTTTTCGGTTGCATAGCATATATCACCTGGCTTTCTTGGTTGGTACTGGTGATGGTTTGTGCTATTTCCATAGTAGCGATCGCCAGTTGTCAGTGGCTATTGACTAAAGGAGGGAAATTGCTAGCCCTGGCTCGTGATGATGAAGACCGATTGTTTAAGCATTTTCGTACCATTACCGAAGGTGTCAAGGAACTCAAGCTAAATTATCGGCGGCGTCAAGTTTTTTTAGAAGAAAAACTGCAAGCAACTGCTAATGAATTTCGGCATCATAATGTTAACGGTTTAACCCTTTTTGCCACAACTTCTAGCTGGGGTCAACTCGTTTTCTTTTTTGCCATCGGTTTTGTGTTGTTTGCCCTGCCTAATTTACTAGCTATTAATCCCGAAACTCTCTCGGGCTATATTTTAACTTTTACTTACTTGGTGTTACCAATGGATAACATCATCAGCAAACTGCCCCTATTAAGCAAAGCCAGTATTGCCTTGCAGAAAATAGATTCATTGGGCTTATCTTTAGCTAATAATTCTGAAGTATCGGCTGTTCCACCTGCCATTAAATCTTCATGGCAGACTTTGAAATTTAAAAGTATCACTCGCACTTACTACACAAATCAAGAAGACAACAGCTTTATTTTCGGTCCCATTGACCTCATACTTTATCCTCAAGAATTAGTTTTTATTGTCGGCGGCAATGGTAGCGGTAAATCTACTTTAGCTAAACTAATTACTGGTCTTTACATCCCAGACAATGGCGAAATTTGGTTTGATAACGAGTTAATCAGCGAACAAAACCGAGAATGGTATCGGCAGCATTTTTCTGTGGTGTTCTCCGATTTTTATTTATTCGACGAACTTTTGGGATTAAAAAATTTAAACTTGGATACTCAAGCTAGAAAATATCTCCAAAAACTGCAATTAGACCATAAAGTAAAAGTTGAAAATGGACAACTTTCTACTACTGCTCTTTCTCAAGGACAACGTAAACGCCTAGCTTTACTGACAGCATACTTGGAAGATAGACCTATTTATCTATTTGATGAGTGGGCAGCGGATCAAGATCCAATATTCAAAGAAATCTTTTATACTCAACTATTACCAGAACTGCGATCGCGTGGAAAAACAGTCTTGGTAATTAGCCATGACGATCGCTATTTTCATTTAGCAGACCGAATTATCAAACTTGATTATGGACAAATAGAATATGACAAAACTTGATATCCTACCGCTTTAGTGAATTAGTAGTTGAAAATCGTGTGGGCATTCTATAAGACATTTGGCAACCTGTATAAGGATGAATTTATAATCTACCTTAAAAGAGATTTTTAAAATTAACAACAGCAAATATTCTGGTAATAGAAAACTAGTCGCTACCTAGTACTTTTCCTAAAAGGCTATCAAACTAAATGCTTCTTTAATTAGGAGTTTTGAACGCTGAGGAAAATCAATTAAAAGCAAGATTGTAATCAAAGGTTTTGATAATGAATAATTTGATTCCTGAGCGCAAAACATCGGAAGAAGAACGTTTTGAAGATGACTATTATTCTTACTTTCAAGCACCTGAAAATTTCACACGTTATACACCTACATCTAGTTTTCTAGATGAAATATTTCAAGAAAAACCCTTTTCTTTATTAGATTTAGGTTGTGGTAACGCTGCTTTAAGCAAATATTTACCCAATCGATGTGATTATCTAGGAGTAGATCATAGTGAATTGGCTATTGAAAAATGTTTAAAGCTCTACCCTAATAGAAAGTTTGTTGCCAAAGATTTATCGCTTTTCTTGTCTGAATTAGTTGAAAAAAATCAAAAGTTTGATGCCGTCGTGTTAGCAGGTTTGCTATTTCATAGCGTTGACAAGGAAACCCAAGAAAAAAAAGACGATCTAGAAATTATTCAATTATGCTTGGATAAAATACTAAACTCTAAAGGATATCTGGCGATCGTTGTACCTTTTGCTTATGGAAACCATCCATCTCACAGCCTATTTGTTCGAGCAAAGTGGTTACAAAATTCAGTAGAAAAAATGCTAGAAATTGCTCAAGCAAAAATTGTTCACGAAAACATATCCTTGCAAGTCGGTTTAGATGAGAGAGTTCGACAGCAGAAGGTAATTCCTGATTGGTTTGTTTCTGATAGCAATGCTGATTATTCGAGTGTATTTGATGGAACATATATGGCAACTTGGACATTTATTGCCTGCCCCAATACACAGACCACGGAAGAAAAAAAGCACTATGAGGTTTAAACTTGTTCCAGGAACATTTGCATATTTGCTAAATAAAATCAATGTCTGAGCAAAAATCCCTCAATCCTTGGAACTACAAACCTTGGTGGTGTCAACCCTGGTCTATACTGCTCACAGGTATAACGCTGATTGCTGGTAGCTGGTTAGTATTTAAAACTATCTGGCTAACAGTTCTAGTCTCCATCCCTGTAGCGACTTGGATGGGATTTTTTGTGTTAGTTTGGCCCCAACTAATTATTCGCAGTGGAATTTTAGAGTCGTATAATAATTCTAAATTTTGAATTGTTAAGTAAAACAAGTTTTATGGCTAGTGCTTGATCGCATTAGTTATAAGTGGCTAGTTATTTTTAGATCCCCGACTTCTTAGAGAAGTCGGGGATCTTCCAATTCATCAAAATTAATGCCATAGACGAATATTTTGTCTAGTTCATAATACTTTTACCAAAAAAATTGGTACAAATCAGATTACTAAAGAATTTTGCAAACCGAACTCCAAACTCTTCTCAGGGTTTAGAAAAATTTGTAGTATCAAAAATATCAAGCTTTGACGAAGAACTCTCACAATCTAATAAGTTTTGATAATTTTTAGCGAATTTCGATTGCTTTTGACCTGGGTTTGGGCACAAGACCTTGTAAGCATCTATATATTCAGGGAATTTGCATACTGAAAGTTAGGGTGAAATGAACAACAGAGCAGATCGAAGGCATGAAGAACATAATGCAATACAATATCTCTGTACAAGATTCAACCGAATTTTAATTTCTGTTGCAGAGATGTTTATATCGTGCAGGTTTGACGCTCGAGAGAGAATCCTGCGATTATTGCAAAATTTCCAGGCTAGTGGACTTTGTTGCCTAAATTTGAGACGCTCATCTGTGAAAACCCGACCTGCTCCCATACCTGAAAATGAAGCAGAAAGGCTCAAAGCATTAGAGGATTACAATATTCTCGATACGCTGCCGGAACAAGGATTTGATGACCTGACTGCTCTTGCTGCCTACATTTGTAAAACTCCAATTGCCTTAATTAGCTTAATTGATAGCGATCGCCAATGGATTAAATCCAAGGTGGGACTAAAAGCCAGGGAAATACCCAGAGAGTGGGCTTTTTGCTCCTATGCCATTCTGCAACCACAGAAGATATTAGTAGTTGGCAACGCCATCAAAGACGAGCGCTTTGTAAACAATCCTTTAGTTAAAAATAATCCCAAAATTCGTTTTTATGCTGGTGTGTCCTTAGTTACACCCAATGGATTTGCCATAGGGACATTGTGTGTCATCGATATGATGCCTCGTCAGTTAAGTGACCAGCAGTTAGATGCACTATATCGCCTAAGTCGTCAAGCGATCGCCCAGATAGAACTCATCCAGGAAATTCAGAACCGCAAACAAGCAGAGATCGAAGGAAGGCAGTTATCACTAACCGATGAATTAACAGGATTGCATAATCGGCGTGGTTTCTTCCTACTGGCTGAACAACAACTGAAAATCGCTCAGCGAATGAAGCTCTTATGCTGGGTGATATTCATTGATTTAGACGGACTAAAACAGATTAATGACACCCTCGGTCACGATATCGGAGATGCTTTGATTGTTGATGCTGGTCGATTACTCAAGCAAAGTTTTCGGAAGTCGGATATTGTTGCTCGCTTAGGTGGAGATGAGTTCATTGTTTTCATCTCCAGCTACTTCAAAGATGCAGATAGTATCCAAACACATTTGCAAACAAACATTGCCAGCTTCAATCAACACCAAAACCGTAGCTATCAAATTTCTATGAGTATGGGAATACAGCGTTACTCACCAGAAATCAACATGTCACTAGAACAACTCGTTGCCAGATCTGACGAGTTAATGTATGCTCACAAACGCCTCAAGCGGCAATCTATTCTGTAACACATTCGCTACGGATAAATCTAGGCTTTTAGTAGCCCTGAGAAATAGCGGCTTGGTTCGTGTACAGGTTCGTAAAGTCTAACTTTTCAGGCTTGGTTTCGATAATCTCAACCTTCCACTCTGACGAATAATCAGCCACTCTATAGCCACCACTTTTAACATGATCTAATATCAATTCATCCCGTTGATGCCAAACTGCAAATATTTTTTCCCTACCATCATTTAGCGTGGCTAAATCAATTTGATAGACGTCGTTTACTCGCTTCAGCTTCAAACCTAATAAGTTTAATAATCTACTGAGTATTTTGATTCCCCAAAGTTGTTCTTTTTCTACTACAAAATTAATACCAAGCACTCTTTTAATATGCTTGCTATGCTGAAAAGCAACATTTTTTAGTAGTATTAAATCACTATCATTTTCCGCAAACTCTCGTCTTTCTTCCAGAAATTGCAGCATTCCCAACACTCTCATTGCCTCAACTTTAAGAGTGTAAGTCTTTAAATCTGGTAGAAAAACTTTACCTTCACCCCAAAATAATTGCTGATGCCATTCTTGCTCGTCTCTAATGTGAAAATACTCGCTTTCATGAGTCAGATAATAGTGAATTAATAATTGACTATAATATCCGCGATCGTCTTGCAATTTCAGCCCAGGAGTAACTTCTATTCCATATTTTTGTCTGAGAACATACTTGTTAATTTGGTTACGTTCTTCATCAGCCAAAGAATGTTTAACTAATAGCTGCTCATATTCTACATAATCGAGATCTTTAGCATTAGCTACAGCGGTTGCCACTGCTAATTGATTTTGTTGTTTAATTTCTTTAATTTTGCGTTTAATGTCTTTAGCCTTTTGACGGCTTTGTGCCCAATCTTTTTGAACTTTGACAATTTCTAAAATTAACCTTCTCCGGGTTGCTAAATCATTGGGATCGCTGGCCAAAAAAGCAAGGCGTAAATCTCGAATAATATTATTGTGAACAGCATTACTTCGCAGCTGAATTAGATGTCCATCAGCAATTAAGCCATCTTGCATCGATTGGCGATAGAGGCGAATCGATGCATTTACCCTAGCAGATAACTTTGCCCAAGTTCGCAAATGAATTGGGTCATGAACTAAAGGTAAATCTACATCTATTTTATGTAATGGACTGAGCAAAGCTAAATTTTCTTTTTGATTTTCTTGATACCAATCAGATAGCAAGCGATAATTTGTACTACCGCTACCAATTAGACCAATACCTCGCTTAGCGCACCAGACAACACGCGGCACATCATCCCGCACTCTTGCTAACGCTTGTCGCGCTTCTGAGTCAGGAATCACGCCTTGAAAAATGCCATAAACTCGGTCGAAATGTTGAACATCAATACTAATTCCTGTACCAAGACTAGGAGTGACAAAAACACCGTCATATTCAGATATTTTTTGATTAATAGCTGCGATAAAATCAACCGCTGCGTGACCAGGTGTGTTTGTAGTATGGCTACTAACTACTAGAGTTTGAGGAAACTTCCGTCTTAATTTTTGTAAACGCTCTTGCAAATAACGTTCAATGGTTTCACAACTATAACGCCCAGCACGACTATCGGTAGTCACGTAACATTTACGTCCGGCAAGTAAATCTAATTCTAGTTGATGAATTAACGGCGTTGGATTTGGGGAATCATAAAAAGTCACGTCCCAACCTTTCTGGGGTTTCCATTCGTTAATAACTACCCAAGGCGTTAATTTAATTCCTGACAATCCCTGTAAATATTCCAATGAAACATCTGATAAATCAGCATCTTGAGCAATTACTAAACCCCCAGTTGTTAAAACTGTCGCAATCAGTTGTTGGAATATTTTTAATATTTTTACACGTTTGTGTTTACAAGTATTACTGTTTAATAGATGCCACAAAGATTGTTCTACTTCATCCAAAACTACTATTGCCCCATGCCAATCTTCAGAGTTTAATTTCCAAATAGAATCAACACACAAACCGAAAGATTGGGGCATGAGGCATTGATTATTCTCCCTCATCTCCCCATTCCCCATTCCCCATTTAATCCCAATTTTTTCACACAAAAATCTTCCTAACAGGATTCTATGAGTAATTAATAAAACAGGTTGATTTCTATTTTTTGCTTGCTGAACAACGCTTTGGAGTCCTGTGGTTTTACCTGTTCCTTTTGCTGATTTAACTCCTACTAATCCAGATGTGGGGAAAGGTATTTCACCTATGTAAGGACGGTTAAAAGTCAGGGCAGCCGGAATGTTTAACTCGGTGTGGGGTTTGGTTTGAGCAAGATAAATTTCTAAATCCAGACTTTGGCGATAAAGTTTCTCGAAATTAGTTGCACCTTTGGCAACGATAAAATCATCAACACCTTTTTCTCTCCCTGGAAGTTCAATGACTTTAACAGGACAATTTTTTTGCTGGAATAAACAACCAAGTTGGGAAATGGCATTATTAATAGCAGCAATTTTGTTGGGTTGAGTTTCAAAATCAAAGCAAATATAAAAGCAACGCTTTGTTATCGCAAATACGGCTAAGTCAGAAATTAATTGACGACGGGTGACTTTACCAAACTCATCTTTCACAACCCGATAACCACTAGTAATTCCAGGAACACCAATAGCTACATATCCTTGTGTCAATAGCGTTGCTGCTTTTTTCACACCCTCGCAGATGATGAGGGGAATATTCTTTTCCATCACCCACTGCCAAAAACCTCTAGCTTCACCACCAGAGGTAATGGTGATATCATCCGGCATGACTAAATTGTAACGCTCTGCAACTTGCTGCCAGATTTGCAGTGTTACCCGCAGACAAAACACCCGCGTTGGCGTGCTGGGGGGATGTTCGTATTTGATAGATTTGCCTTTATTATTTTGTCGGGGTTGGTTTGGCTTAAAGCACCCCCATTCCATCATTTGCCAATTATTCAAGGGGTCTAGTCCAGAACACCACCAACCACCTTCAGTGATATGAGCATAACGCTGCAACCAACTACTTTTTACCATTCCAGTATTGGTGCGCGGAAGTAGCTCAGAAATCAACAAATACTCATAAGCAGCTACACCTTGGAGCGACTGAAAATTAAGTTGCACTAAGTGTAACTCTATACCACTACTCTTGACTAACTCTTCAAGGTGTTGGGGATGTAAATAGTGCAGATGCATAGCAAAAGGCGCGAAGGCAAGACGATGAGATTAAAACATTAACATGCATCTCCTGGTTTTTTCTAAGCAAGATCGCGATGTTTTAATGATGCTTTTTTGACTGCGTTTGGGGAGACACATCGGTTAATAGTTTAGTGGGTTATTCTGCCTAGTAGATCCCCGAAGTAATAATTTTGTATTGTGATATTTGTTTGCTATAAATTTTTATTTATCAGTAAATTTTTCCGTTAAGGAATACCATTGCCATCAGCCATAAGCTAAAATCTTGCTTTGTCAGTATTCCTATAGGCACAAATGTTAAGAATTAAGAATATCTTCCGGAAACTAGTGTTGGGAAAGTTTAATTTCTATTAATGAGTTGAATTTTCTTAATAAAAGAGATATCTAGTAGAAGAAGGCAAAAGCCAAAAGTAAAAAGTAAAATGAAGAAATACTTCATATTACAAGCTTTTAAGGTATTGCAAATGGTCAGTTTATTTTTGCCGTGACGTATTAGTTAGCTTGATTTTTGACTATCCATTTGTTGGTGAGATATAGGACTAGTATTTGATTTCTGAAAAAATCTAAGTATGTGTAGGGTGTGTTACGGCTTCCGTAACGCACCACCCGAAGGTTTTGGTGCGTTAGCCTACGGCATAACACACCCTACGTATATTTCAAAAATCAAATATGATTCCTATAGTTGGTTGACAAAAAACTGTGGTTTTTTTTGTCTTAACGTTAAATTCGAAGTCACTTAGAAAAAGATAACATATTTGTAAACTATCAGATTATGTGGAAATCAAAGTTAATATTTAGATTGTTCTTGTCGTTGGCGATCGCAACTAGCGTGCAGCTAATTTACAGAAGTAACTATGCTGTTGCTGAAAGTGACTCTTCCAATTTTACTGTCGAATCTGGGCAACAAAATGAGACTTTGGAAGTTCCAAAATTAGCTCTTACCGGAGTTGGTATAGGAATCATGGCAGGCCTACTCATTTCTGCTTTTTGGTATCATAAATATCGTCAAATGCAACTCCGTTCAACTGCGAAAATCGACCGCTTTCGAGAAGAATTTGTGTGCGGTTCTTTAGCAGATTATTATTTATCTAAATATAAAAGTTCTCAGAAAAGCTTAACACCAACTCAAGAACAAATACCCGCTTCTCCTACTTCCGATCAAAGTTTAGTAACGCCTGCTTCTACTTGTGAAACCGATAATCTAGTAGCAAAACCTACTCCAGACGTGGTACTTAATTCCTTATCTGACAGTTATCAAAAGTTAATTGAGGAAATTGTTACTACTGCGCTCAAAGGTCAAATTTGCTCCAAAGAATATATATATCGTCAATTAGTAGAAAATGTTAGCGCTGGTAATGGTGAAATATTTGAACGCTGTTTGAGCGATCGCTTAAATTCTACCCAATCTGAACTAAATAAGGTGAAAATTGCTCCGGATTTGTTCCAAAGAGAAACTCCGGAATTAAAAAAAGCTCGTTTAAATCGTACCATGAAAGCATTAGAAAGTATTCAAAGCGAATGGGAACGAGTCCAAAAACAAAAACGCAATCAAGCCGCAGTTAGCGCAGCTGTGCAACAAATTCTCACAGCTTCAGAAGCTTCTCGTTTTTCAGTTTTGTTAGAAATCATTGACCCCAACCAAAACGAAGTTTTCAGCCAAAGTCAATTACAAAAACTAGCCCAAGAATTAAAAGAAACGGTATTTGTTGATGAAAATCTTCAGCTGAAACAAGAAATAGAACAACTAGCGATCGCCATTGCCAGCGGTGTAGAATCCTATCAGCAAGTAGAAAGTTCTCTTGTAAGTTGGATTTACGAACCAACAGCAACTCCATTAGAATTAACACAGTCCCGACTACAACAAGAACCTTGGGCTTCATGGGCACAAAAAGTCAACAGTCCTTTAACAAAACTGTTGTTTTGTGTGTTAGCTGATGGCATATCTGCAAAGGAAGTAGTTGTCCGCCAGTCTTATATCAACATCAAAGACTGGGTGGAGTTAACAATAATTGTCCAAAGAATGCAGCAAGCTTTGGTGACTTGGTTTGAAAGACAACCCTATGATGCCAAATGGGGTACATCTGCGTCCATTGCCACTTTTCTCAGTTTTGCTGTAGTTTGGTGCGAGTTATCTCATGGTTTTCGTGTCGCTACTAATATCGATCGCACCAAAGGTGAAGAATTAGCAAAAGCCTGTTTTCAAATCGTTTTACAAATTCTCAGAACTTTTGCCCACCGCCAATACTTTCCCCTTTACGGCGGAGTATTTGCCTTTTTCGGTAGAGATGCGCTGCGAGATGCGATCGATTATTTAGATACCCCACTCAAAGAAGTGGAAGGTACTCAAGAAAAAGCACGGATACTGACGCTATTGGGTTATTCTCAGTTTATTTTAGGTAAATATCCAGAAGCCAACTCATTCCACCAACAAGCTTTAGAAATTGCCCGCCAAGCAGGGGATGAACCCTGTGAAATTGCCAATCTCAACCACAGTAGCCGTGTTTGCGTTGCTCAAAAAAATTATTCTCAGGCGATTAATTATAGCCAGAGAGCATTAATTTTATCTCGTCAAGTAGGCGATCGCTTGGGAGAAGCGCACGCCCTCGCAAGTTTAGGCTATAGCGAAGTGTTTGCGGCGCAGCAGATGGAATGCATAGAACCAAATGTTTATGAACAAGCAATAGAATACTTGCGCCGAGGTTTGGAATTGTCAGAAAAATTGCGTGATTCAGCATTTGGTATCAATTTGGCTGCACACCAAACTCAAGCCCTTTGTTACATCAGTCTTGGTATTGCCCACGTCGCCTTAGAGAAACCCCAAGCTGCCATAGAATACTTACAAAAAGGCACTGAGGCAGTGCAATTTTCTGGTGATAAATATCTGCAAGGGTTGAACTTTTTGTATTTAGCAGAAAGTCACTACAACCTGAATCATTTAGAAACAGCGGTATACAATAGCTGCCTGGGAATGTATTTCTTAGAACAAATTACTGCGGTGGAATGGCGACAAGCGGCTGGTTTAATCACTATTTTACAAAGTAAATTAGGAGATGACGCTGTAGAGCAAGTAATAGCAAATTCCCGAACTAAGATGATTCAATTTATTGGTGTGGATGGTTATGATTACTTGCCGCAATTGCTCGAAGAATATAAGCGATCGCACTAATAAAATTTTGGCTTTGAGATTTGGGATTGCTTTTAAAGACATAGCGATCGCACTAGTACCTAATTATGATATTATCCAGCTAAATCAATTGCATTGGCAGGATTTTATGAATCAGCGAAATCCCTTGGCTAGTGCTTTGATGGCAAAAATGCGGATGAGTGCAACTGAACGTCCCCAAGTGAAACTTGACATCATTACAATTGCTAACAAGTCTTCGATTTAACCCTGCACAAGTGCAGCTAATTTCCGGCTTTATTGATACATATTTGGAATTGAATTCCCAAGAAGAAATCGTGTTTCAAGAACAACTTCCTACCATTGAACCAAAAGAGCAGGAAAAAGTTATGCAGATAGTTACAAGTTGGATGCGACAAGGACTTGAACAAGGGGAAAAGCAAGGAGAATTAAAATTGCTGATGCGTCAACTTAACCGCCGCTTGGGAGAAATTAGTCCACAAATGAAGGGCAGAATTGAAAATCTGTCAACTTCTGAGCTAGAAAATCTAGGTGAGGCATTGCTAGATTTTTCTTCTGTTGCAGATTTGGAAGCTTGGTTTGAGAATCTCAGCTAGTTGCCTCACCGCACTGACTCCCCAATGCTCGTCTATTGAAGTAATTCCTGAAACCGCTTTTGATGACGCACTTTGCTAAAGTCTGGGTCAGTTTTAGCTAACTTTTTGTACTTTCCAGGAACAAGTTGAATCGCTCGATCTAGGTTTTCAATTGCTAATTCTACATTGCCCTGTAAAGCATAAGAACAAGCTTTATTGTAATACGCTTGGTGCAAATCTTTTTTGATGCCGATCGCTTTATTATAAGATGCGATCGCTTCTTGATAGCGTTGCAACTTTGTTAAAGCAATGCCCCGGTTAGTTAAAGCCTCATACTTGTTAGGTTTGATGGCGATCGCTCGATCGTAAGATACAAGAGCGTCCTTGTAGCGTTGGAGGGATGTTAAGGCTATACCACGGTTATACCAGGCTTCATCCTTGTCAGGCTTAATGGCGATCGCTCGATCGTAAGATACAAGAGCGTCTTTATAGCGTTGGAGGGATGTTAAAGCTATGCCACGGTTGATCCAAGCTTCAGCAATCTCAGCTTTCATGGCGATCGCTTTGTCGTATGCTTTGATTGCATCTTTATAACGTTGTTTATCTAATAATTTATTGCCTTGTTCAAAGAACACTTCTGATTCTTGGCTAGCATTCGCTTCTATAAAAAGCTGGGTTACATTATTTTCCTGTACAACTTGTGTGGTATTTTCTATTGATGAGTTTGCCCCATCACTACAGCCAAAGGCAAAGAAATTTATCAAGATAGATGCAACAAACCCGTATCTAAAAACCATGTTTTATCTACAGAACTTATAATTCCGTTGTTCAAATTTGTTATTTTTTGAATCTTATCAAAGTTTAGTAGTTTTTACTCATTCATCTTGTAATTTTCTCAAAAAAAGACTTTACTGAAATTTTATATAGGAATCATATTTGATTTCTGAAAATATTTCAGTAGTGTTATGCCGTAAGCTAACGCACCATCCGAATATTCTGGTGCGTTACGGAAGCCGTAACACACCCTACATATACTTAGATTTTTTCATAAATCAAATACTAGTCCTATAATTGTTTTTTTTATGTTAATTATAGCGCATAATAACATATTAAATATACTTCAAGCAGTTGCTTTGTTTAGAGCCTCTTGAGCTAAAAAACGGTAATTTGTGTTGCTATCTAGATAGCGATCGTACTTGTTTGCTAATTTTGGTTTTGATGAATCAGGGTGCGATCGTACTAGTTTTTCATCAGACATGCTCTAAGAGGTTGTTGTCAAAAGGAGAACACTGTGGAAATTTCGTCAGTTAGGCGGACACAGGGAACTAAGCTGTATGCCAAATACATGGCAAGCGGGACACGTTGTCAAATTTTATAAACTTACTTCTTCTAGTGAGTCTGTACCCATAACCTCGCCCTTAAAGAATCAAAGCTCCCGTCTGATAATGGTTCGACCATTTTAGGGAATTTGACGATTTGAATCTGGAAAATGAGACCTTTACTGTGTAGGGATTATATGTCAACAAAGAAACTACTACAAAAGGGGAAGGTATGAGGAATTACACCAATTCTATATCTCGTTCCGTTAGACAAACTCCTATTTTTACAGTATTGATAGTAATAGTGGTTATCTTTGGTGCATGTAGTATTATTAATCCTACATTCTTTTCAAGCTTTTCAAAAAAGTTATCTAATTTTTCGATAGATAAAAGCTCAACAAATGTTGTCGAAAAAACAAAAGACAACATCATTACTAAGATTACTGTTACCAATAACAAGGTAACATTGTGGGATGTTGTAACTGTAATACCTGTTCCAGTTATATTATTATATTTTGGCTGTCAGTTTCCGAACTGGCAAAAAAAAGCTGATAAAAAAAGGGATGCGGATAAACAGCGTGAAGATGCTCTGCAAGGTTACTTTGACAAATTCTCCCAACTACTGATTGACAAAAAATTAAAAAAGTTAATGAACTCTTCTTCTCAAGCAGAGGGAGATATAGATCCAGACGCTGCACTAGATGTAATTAAAGCAAAAACATTATCTCTCGTAAGAATGTTTGAGAATGACGAAAACAACATTGATATTACACGTAAAGCAAGTATTTTATCTTTCTTAGGTGATGCTGATCTTTTAAACAAATTGGATTTTGACCTGACTAGTATACGTTTCCAAGGTACTAACTTCAAAGGGGCTAAATTCGAGAATATCGACTTCAGCAGAGTTGATTTCAGTCGAGTAGATCTGACAAAGGCAAACCTGTGTGGGACACGCTTCAACAAGGCTAACCTCTGCAACGCAAATCTCAGCGAGGCTAACCTCCGCAAAGCTACCCTTCGTAAGATCAACATTGTTCTCCGCCCAGGTCAAGAATTTAGCAAAAAAATACTCCAGAAAGCTCAAGCCAGCTCTACCTCCTTTAAAAAAGCCAACCTGCGTGATGCCGACCTGAGCGAAGCGAACCTCCGTAAAGCCGACTTTACAGGAGCTAACCTCTGCAATGCAAATCTCAGTGGGGCTAATATCAAAGGCGCTATATTTAAGGATGCAATCTATAACAATAACACCATATTTAAGGATGCAATCTATAACAACAACACCATATTCCCCGACCGAGAAAGTGAATTGCGGTTTTATAATGTAGTAATTAAATCTCTGATGTTTCTGCTAAATACCAATTCTCTAGCTAGTATTTTATTTTTACTCAAGTTACCCAAGCCTGATATAGTGCGTTTAATTAATAAAATGCATTTAATTGAGCCTGACGGGAATCTCTGCAATGCTAACCTCCGCAATGCCGACCTTAGTGATGTCAATCTCACCAATGCTAACCTCAGCGGAGCTAACCTCAGCGGAGCTAACCTTACTGAAGCCAATCTTACTGAGGCTAAACTTATTGACGCCGACCTTCGTGGGGTCAAATTAATCAAAACTAAACTTTGTGTAGCGACGCTTGATAAAGCCATCCTCACCAATGCTGACCTCAGTGGTGCTGACCTCCGCTATGCCACTTTTACCGAAGCCGCCCTTAATGGTGCAACCTTTATCAAGGCTAACCTTAATGGTGCAACCTTTATGAAAGCTAACCTCTATGATGCCAACCTCAGTGGTGCAGACCTCAGTGGTGCAGACCTCAGGAAAGCCAACCTCAGGAAAGCCAACCTCAGTGGTGCAGACCTCAGCAAAGCCGATCTCCGTGAAGCTGACCTCTATGGTGCCGACCTCAGTGGCGCCAAGCTCAGCAACGCCAAACTCGATGATGCTAAATTCAGTGATACTGACCTCAGTGGTGCTGATATTAGTGATGTCAATTTTACTAAAGTAGACCTATGTAATACCACCCGCTGCCATATCAATCTCAATGATATTATCAAAGATGCTTACCATTGCCATACCACTCTGCCTAATAATGAAATCAGAAATCGTGATTGCGACGAAGAATTTCAAGAGTGGAAAGAACAACAATGGCAGTCAAAGAAATAGTCTAGGCTAGTTCAAAATTAAAGTTTGTAAGAGAGTGGCGGGTTTAAATTTGCCACTTTTTAGTTTTGATTGTCGAAATTTCTGATTTATGTGAATTCTTTTTCAATGGCGATGGCTACGCCCGCCGCAGGCATCGCGCTTTTTTTATACAGCATCAATAAAAACAGTCTAAAAAATTAAGTCAAGCTTCAGCCAAAGCAATTAAGTAATCTAGATGGTGCAGTATGAACATATAATTAACTAATGGAGACTTACGTTAAATGAATACAATAGCGATCGCGACCCTGTTGTTTGGCATTGTACAGTGCTTTATCGGCTGAAGCGATGAGTGTATCTGGCTTGATATCGCAAGTGGGTATGATACAAGTAATACCCAAACTAACTGTGACGATATCCTTGATATCAGACTGTGTATGGGGAATAGCCCGAAGGTAAATTCCTTGCTGAATATTTTGTGCTACTATGATCGCTCCTACTAAGTCAGTATTAGGGAGGAGTACCGAAAACTCTTCTCCTCCGTAACGCGCTACTAGATCAGCAGGACGATGAATTATCTGTTGCACTGTTTGTGCTATTGTGATTAAACAATCATCGCCTCCAAGATGACCATAGTAGTCGTTGTAAGATTTGAATTTATCAACATCGAATAAAATCAGTGACAGGGGTTGTTGTTCTCGTGCAAGGCGTTTCCATTCTGCTTGCAGTCGTTCATTGAAGCACCGACGGTTAGCTACCTGAGTCAAACCATCTAGATTTACTAATTGTTCTAGTTTCTGATTTACATCTTCCGCTTTTTCTTTAGCAATTACTAACTCTGCTGTTCTCTCTTGTACCCGTTGTTCCAAAGTTTCTAAAGATGTTTGTAACTGAAGTGCCATGTTGTTAAACGATTTTGCTAGTTGACCTATTTCATCTTTTGAGCTAATTTTGGCGCGAATATCTAAGTTACCTGCGGTAAACTGGAAAACTATATTGGTAAGGTAAATTATTGGCATTGTTAGCAGTTGCCCAATGGCAAAAGCGATGATTGTCACTAGTGAAGCGATAATTGCAAATAGAAACATTGTGTCACGAATTTGCTTTTCTACAGGTGCTAGGGCAACAGCAAGAGGCTGTGCGAACAACACAGACCAAGGTTTATATTTTAAACGAGCGATCGCAATCAGATTAACCTGATTACCTGTTGCTGACAAAGATGTAATTAAATATGGCTGTTTATTATCTAATGCTTGCTTAAGTTGGGACTCATTAGTTGCCAATTCTTTGAGAGGAGAATTAAGTAAACGCCCTTTCCTTTGTAATTGAGTTAGAACATTTAAAGGCAGAGGTACAATTAATTTAAAAAGCAGTTTTGGTGCAATGCTATGTGCCAAATAAATATTATTTTCATCTAAAAGAATAGCAAAGGATTTTGCCCCAGCCCGTTCAGTTTCTCGAGTTACTAACTGCTGAACAACAGTGGCATTATATGAAACACGCAATACACCTAATAGATCTCCCTTGGCATTGCGAACTGGACTGCTAAAAAAGAGGTTAACAAGGTCAGGAATTGTCGGCGATCGCTTCATGCTAGAAACGAATGACAACCCAGTTTGCAATGGTTTTTTAAAATAATTTTCAACTGATTCATCTTTGCCAATATTCGATGTCTGTGTATCCAATACATTTTTCCCGTTTAAGTCGAGCAAAGAGTATGAGAGAATATTGAGCATATCTTTGCGACTGAGACGAATTAATGTTTCTGTCGCCAATTGCATTTCGGGGGTGTCATCTCGCTGTTTTGAAGTTAGGCTGAGGTAGCGTGCCAAACCTGGTAAAAACGCCTCTACGCGCACAGCATTGAGATTTCCATCAATAAAGGCATCTATTCTATTAGCGGTTTCGTTAGCTGCCGCAGATAGGGCTTGCCGGGCGTTGTCAGTTAGTGCTTTTTCAGTTGTCTGTTTGTTGATAACTGCCAATAACAGCAACGGAATCAAAGCAACAATCAGAAACGAGGCGATCAACTTTGTCCGAATGCTGCCCAAAAAAGTCTGCTGCATGGCTTTAAACTAGGAGGGAGAGTTCAAGAAGGAAGAATTGAACAAACTTTTTAACTCAGGAATACGCGTCACATTTCCAGAGCGAATAAAAAAGTCTGCATATATCTTGGCAGTTTTGTAGATGGATTTAGGGTTGCTAGATTGAAATAATTTTTGATTTTCAGCTAAATCAGTGAGGTTTACTCCCTCCAGAGAGATTGTATTGCTAGGAATTTTTAAAGCTTTGCTAACGATTGCGTTTCCTTCCTGGACATTTGCTTTCCAGTAGGCCGCGGCTTGTAGCCATCCTCGCACAAATGCACGAATGTCTTCTGGGCGATCGCGGATTGTATCATTGCGAAAGATAATCATATCTAAAATCAAGCCAGGGGTTTGTTTGCTGGTAAATAGGATATGTCCCCCTGATTTAATAGCTTCAGAAAGATGGGGTTGCCAAGTGTGTCCGGCTTGAATAACATTATTTTTCAGGCCTTGAGGAATTTCTAAAGCCTCTAATTTAACCAATTTCACATCATCACTGGTTAAATTGGCAGTTTTTAACATCTCAGTCGCGAAAACTTCGCTAAAACCGCCTAGATTTGCGCCCAGTTTTTTCCCTTGCAAGTCAGTGACGGTTTTAATTTGTGGTTGGGCGACTACTACATCTGCTCCTGTTGATTCATCTATAATTAGCACGCCTTGTATATCAGGATTTGTGGCACTCAATATTATAAAACTTCCCAAGGACGCTGTAATACCATCATACTTACCCGCACTGAAATTTGCTCTTTCCAATTGGGTGTATCGTTTATAAATTAGTTCCACATCTACCCCTTGGGCTTTGAAGAATCCTTTTTCTTGAGCAATGATACCTGGATACTCCCCAACAAAAGATGCAAATATCACTTTCAAGGGAGGGCGTTTTAATTCAGTCGGTGCCCAAGCATGACAAGCAAATAGCAAACAGGTGGTAATGAGAAAAATACTAAAGCATCTGAGTAGTTTAAACATAGAATATTTGATATTTATTAATCACTCTTGATGAAATATTCAATTAAATTAACTCTATGAAGATGCACCTAACTATTTTGGTATATAGCCAATTATCTTGATAAAACCTCAGCGTACTTTTGCGTTATCCTCAGCGTACCTATGCGTTGAAAAAATATAATATTTGGCACACCTTCATCAATAAAAGGCGAGTGAGGAAACAGAAAATAAAATTCCCCCAGATCCAGAAAAAATCTGAGGGTAAGTGTGATTATACTATTGGATCTACATTGCGATTTAAATAATCCCAAATACTGACTCGACAGTGGACTTAATCGAATCTCTTGCATCCTTCAAAGTTTGACTGATGGGATGCTTTGCCTGTAAAAACGCGCGGGCACAATTGCGTCCCGGCATTCCAGAAATGGAACCGCCTGGATGAGTTCCTGCACCAGTGAGAAATAAGTTGTCAATTGGGGTTTTGTAATTCGCTATCTCTGGCAAGGGACGGAAAAATACCATTTGATCTAAGGTCATATCAACATGGTAATAATTCCCTTTGTATGCGCCTAATCTTTCTCCGAGTTCTGCTGGACTTTCTACACGACGGGCGATAGTTGCATTTTTCACATTGGGTGCGTAATTAGCCAATTTATCAACCACCCTGTCTGCAACTTGGTTTTTCAATTCATCTGTCCAACCAGTGCCTTTCAAACCTGTACCTTCTGCACCCGCAATTTGATAAGGGGCAAAAAACTCAATCCACACAGTATGCTTGCCTGGTGGTGCCAATGTGGGGTCTAAGTAGCTAGGCATCACCACATACATTGATGGGTCAGCATCGGGAATTTCTCCCAAGGTACATTTACTATGAGCCTGTTCTACATGAGCTACAGAATCTGCAATTAAGATAGATCCAACAAGGTATTCGTCTTTGTGTTCGTGGTGGGGAAAGTGCAGTGGTTCGTTCAAAGCCAAATCGATCTTGAGGATAGTTTCGTTGTTGTTAACGATGCGGCGTTCTAATCTTTCCCATAAGTCAGGATCGACTCCATCAATTTCGCTTTTATCAGTCATTTGTAAGAACAAGCGCTTAGCGTCAATATTAGAAATTACCCCATGTTTGGCACGATATTCTTTACCACCAGCGACTCGCACACCCACAGCTTTGCCATCATCAATTAAAACTTTTTCTACATGCTGGTCTGTGAGAATAACGCCACCCTTACTTTTGACTAAATTCACCAAAGCTTGCACAAGTGCGCCAGTCCCGCCGCGAGGTCTTGCCATGCCTGGATTATGACGCATTGCCATCATAATTGCACCAATGGCAAGGGTTTTTTGTGATGGCGGCGCACCAAGTTCTGATGCTAGCCTTGCTAGTGGCGCTTTGAGAAATTCTGAATCAAACCACTCGTTAAGTAAATCCTCACCGCTGGTTAACATGGTGCGAATAAAGTCCAGCGTTTTGTTTGGCGAACCAATGACAGAAAATAAATCTTTCAGTTTTGTAATGTCGTAGTTACCCAGGATGTCAATAATTGACTTCGGCGGTGCATTAAACATGGGAATCATTGCACCCAAAGCCCTTTGCCAAAAATCAACAAATTCTGCGTATTTTTTGGCATCGCGATCGCTATAACGAGCGATTTCTGCACAAGTCTTTTCTACCGACTTATGTCCTAAGAAATATTTGCCATCAGGATGAGGACAGAAAACAACTGGATCGCACTCTAAATAATGCAAACCATATTTTTCTAATTCTAGTTCTTCAACTACTGGCCCTAAGTGAATAAACTCATGGTCAATGGCGCATAAGTTAAATTTAAATCCAGGAGCTTCTTGTGGTAAACACTCTTCAGTTGTTGCTGCACCGCCTGGAACGGAACGCTTTTCTAGTAAAAGGACACTATAACCGGCTTTCAATAAATAAGCGGCACAAACTAGCCCATTGTGTCCAGCACCAATCAGTACAACATCATACTCTTGCATAGTTGTTACTTTGAAATTAAGTAGCTTTATTAAGCTTAAAAAACTTTTGGGAAATTTAAATCACCCATCAGTAACAAAAATTATCTTTAATTAGTGTCAATCCTACTAAAGAGGTACTACATCTGATGAGGGTATTTGCTTTACCTGAGCTTCTATCAGAAGTATTAAATTACCAATTTCTACATCTAAATCTTTGATATGAAATACGATATCGTCCCATTTAAAATATGGTATACTCATCAATTCTTTGGCTTTGTGCATTAATGCTGTAATTAATTCTATTGAAACACCTTCTCCCTCAGTACAGTTAAAACTCTCCAACATTGCGGGTTGGGAATGTTTGCGTGGACGAGCGATCGCACTATAAGCTAAAGGCCGAGTATTTCCCTTTTCCTTTAACAACACTTTTCCTCTAAATTCTATTTTGCCAGCAGCAGGTAAAAATACCTGAATTTGTTGCGGCTCAAAACTGACAATTTCGCCATCTACATCTAACTCAAAGTTTGGCATCTGCTTGCCAATAAAGTCTGACGACAAAGCGCGGTTCATATCTGCTTCTGTCAGTGTAATCTTAGCAATGGTATTTACTGGGCGATCGAGTTTAATTTCGCCGAAAATAGCACTTAAGGGATTGATGGCAATACCATCTGTTTGCAGTTTGATTTCCTGTACGCGAATGTCTTTTTGAATAACTAATCCTTCACCTGCAAACGAAACCCCATCTGCTTGTCCCTGAACTATTTTTAACAGATCGGTTTTTACATCTATTTCTATTTGTTGTATTTCATCGAGATTTTCTGATATCCTTCTTTCAGCTTCTTGGGATAATAATTTTTCCTCCAATCTATGCTCATCAGACATGAATTCTAATCTCCTAAATATCCTCTTATTTTTTACTGTAAAGGCTGGATACTCAAGAGCGAATCTATATTGCGATATATGCAAGTTGGAGGAATGAGTAATCAAATAAAAAGGCGTTGCTGATTTCGGATATATCCTACATTCAGGAGGTTGGCAAGCAAGAAATAAATGACTACTACTTGTGGGGTGGATGTCTCATGCCCACAACTCAAAGCGGACAAGATGTTAACCACACAACAAAAGTTGGATGTTTTTTTCTTTGGAAATCCCTTAATTTTTACCATTCGGCCGCTGAATAATTGTCTCTAAAACTCGCCGCTTGGCTTTTGGATCGATCGCTACTAAGCGCACATATTCATTGCTATATTCTGCTAGAGATGATTCCAAATTTGATATTGCATCCGATTCGGCATCAATGTGGCTGTTAACACAACTTTGCCAAGAACCTGTACGGAAGCGACGCTCATCTACGTGTTCAATACTAATTTTGTAACCTTGAGACAATATTTCGCGGATTTGTGCTTGTGTTTCCAAGCTCAAATGTGGACTCGATGCTCCTTTTTTCGGGAATCCATTTGTAGTTGCGCCATTAGTTGACGGTTGAGTAGTTGGTGTTACAACAGGCGGTGGTGCTGGTTGATAATTTCTACCTCGATTCAGTCGGTTATACTCATCAACTAATTGAGAATTTTCCACTCGTTTTTGTTCGCCAACCATCAAATGACCAGACTCGATTAAGTGAGACAGCCTGAAATCTGGTTTTTTAAATTCTGGTGGTCCTTCAGTGCTGTTAACCACACGTAATGATACACGTTCAAAACCGATTTGATGAATGAAGTTGCGGATTTGTTCGTCATAAATGCGCGATCGCAACGCACTAAAAAAGTCAATGGATTGATTGGCAAAAGTATCAACTAGCTGTTCAATTTCCCGCTGGGAAAGTCCATCCGGTTCAAAAATTCCCTTGACAATTCCCACTTTATCGTCTCGGTCTGGTTCCCAATAAAATTTATCCATCCGTCCATCCCGAATTAAGGGTGCATACAGGGTGGAAAAATCATTGCCTGTGACAATAATCGGTACGCGATGTAAAGGCGTAGAATCATAGCTTCCAGGCAACTGCACATCTGTGGGATTATCGGCAATATTCATCAGTGTGGCATTCACCAACTGCGTGTTTACAGTATATTGAGTGCCTTCATCGAAGCGTCCAGCACCGGCATCTAAATCGTTAATCATCAGCACGCACATTTTACCGCGTACTTTGATCAGTTCTGCTGTTTCTCGATAGCGCAGCCGAATCAACCGTGCTGGATCTCCTGCATCTGGACTTTCCAATTCGCCGCCGGATATGTGAGTCACCTCGATACCCATTTTCTCGAAGACTAACTCGCATTGAAAAGACTTACCTTCACCTTTACGTCCATGAATACCCAAAATGATGGGTACTCTGACACCAGGAAGCTTCAAGAAATTTTTGGTGATGTGGACAGCAAGTTTGTCCAAAAATCGCGGAGCAATGTAGTAACCCATGAACCTATCTTATAAACAGTTAGCCCTTCTAAAGTTAATGTTAAGTTTTTTTTGGGTATAGCGATCGCTTTTCGTTGATTATTGATGGCGATCGGTTTTTTCACACAATTTGAAACACAGAGGTAGGTTTTATCTCTGTAACCGCAAATTCTATTCCCTTAGTATGATTTTTAATATAATTACAAACCCACGGAGGTAGGTTTTGTCTCTATAGCCACGAATTCCATTAGCCAGGGTTTCTATGCTAAACTTTGCACAAACTCTGCATGTTCTTCACTACTCAGTCCTTGTTGCAATATTGCTAAAACCTTTGTCATTTCCCCTGTACAGAGTGCCTGTACGTCCAACCATAAGCCAGGAAAAATACGACTTTTAATTACATTATTTATGTCTGGTTCTAGTGATATGTACTCACCATTTTCTAGACAGAACCAATCTAATTGATTTTCTAAAATTCGCCAAACAATATATTCTTTAACACCGTTGCGACGGTAAACTTTTTTCTTATCATGTAAATCATTAGCAGCACTGCTAGCTGCTACTTCAGCAATTAATTCTGGCGCACCTTCAATATAATCATCATTACTAATACGTGCTTGTCCGCCCAACTTTTCATCAATCAACAATACAACATCAGGCTGAGGTTCATTGTCTAAATCTAAACGCACTGTGACGTTATCACCCAACTCAACCCCAGGAGTGGCAACTTTATAAGTTCCTAACCAGATGATTAAATCTCCATGTGGTTTTCCATGACTATTAAAACGCAAAGGTGATGCCACGTATACAATTCCTTCTATTAATTCTGCTTTTTTAACATGAGGCATTGCTGAGTATCGACGCTCAAATTCGTGGCGAGAGAGTCTGTCTCCACTTTCTAACGGCGGAATGCGGATACTTTTATCGAAGTTTTGTTCTATCGATGCTGCCATGAGCAGGTTCCTCAAATGAGTGTTGCTGCATTTAGTATAGGAAATTTAACTTAAAGGAAACCAATTTAACCAAGCGTCCCAATTTTCTACGATTTTGGCAAATTCTGTATAACCTCCTGCTCTAGGATGAGCGCCATCATTAGCTCTTGCTTCATCTATCCAAATATTGGATTTTTCCAGAACTGGAAACACATCTAAATAAGGCACATTTAACTCTTGACAAATTAAAGCTAAATTTTGGGTTAAATCGTTGTTTCTTTGCCTTCTTTCAAGGTCTTCTTGTTCTGCGTATGGTGCTGGGCCAATCATTAAAACAGGATATAACTGTTGCGCTTTACTTAAAATTTCCTCGGCATTTTTGAGTGAATCTGCTAAATATACACGAGTTTTACCGTTTTCTACTGTTGTGTCATTTAATCCCAAAGAAAAAACAACTCTGCCATCATATTCTTTTGGTAAACGAAGTGATACTTCTTGTAACCAACGCTTTGCTATATCGCTACTCGTATCACGCCTAATTCCTAAATTATAGTAAGTTATGTCATAACCTTTTTCATTAGCGTTAGCACATACTCTCCCCGTCCAACCCAGACATTCAGGGTCGCCAGTACCGTTAACAAAGGAGTCACCAACAAAACAAATTCTGACTTCACGTAGCTGTGCTGAATTCATTAAATAAATATTTATGGAATTTAAAGTTTTACATACAAAAAAACAAGAGAGGCAATTAATTTTACCTCTCTTAATAAATCAACTTCAAAGGTATCAGGCTTTAGCTTTTACCTTTTAGTTTTTAGTATCTGCTGGGTTTGTGAACGATAAAGCTGAGAATTTGGCACTGCTTGATGTTGTCAAAACCCACAACGCGGATGTAGTTGTTGGAATACTGAGAACGGCAAGATTGAACTTCGTTCAACACTTCTTGAGTAGATTTAGCGCCGAACAAAGGCAGCTTCCACAGTGTCCAGTATAATTCTGTTGGCTCAGAGGTTTCGTTGAATTCAACCGCTGGAATGTAACCTTGATTCAAGATGTACTGGATCTGCTTGGCAATTTGAGCATCAGACAGAGGAGGCAGATAAGAAAGGGTTTCGTAACGACGCTCTTTTGGTAGAGTTTGCATAGCTTTAGTATTAAAGGATTGCGGTTGAGTTGACTTGTCAGTTATCAGTCAGCAGTTATCATTGCTGACTATTCACTGTTCATTATTTGGGTCTGAGGTTGTTTGCTGCTCTGGGTACAGACTGGGGTTCGATGTATCTATTTGTGTGATGCGTTCTAGATGCTGGCGACGTTGTTCCATGTTGGCTTGCTGAATGCCAGTGCGAACCATTTCCGGTAAGAAATCTGTGACTTCTTCGGCAATATGTTCTCTAACAGTCATAATCCGCAATGCCAAATCTGGCTTTTCTCGAAATAGTTGTTTGATGTAAGTTTCTCCATCTTGGACTTTATCGGCAGAAAAGTTATGCAGCCAAAGTGCTAACGGAGGATTAGTTTCGTCCAGCTGTGCCAATACTGTCCTTAGCGCCTGATATGTCAGGTAGCTTTGGAGAGTTTTGGATGTGTCCTTCGCAATTTGCTTGAGATTCATGCTTGACCCCAGCCCTTAACAGTTATGAGTTATGAGTTATGAGTTATGAGTTAATGTAACTCTTAACTCTTGTAGAGACGCGATTAGTCGCGTCTCTACTTCTAACTCCTAACTTTGGATCAGACGGTATCCATAGCTTCAAACTCAAACTTGATTTCTTTCCACAGTTCGCAAGCAACGGCTAATTCAGGAGACCACTTAGCAGCTTCACGGATAATGTCATTACCTTCACGAGCCAAGTTGCGACCTTCGTTACGAGCTTGAACGCAAGCTTCTAAAGCAACGCGGTTAGCTGTAGCACCAGGAGCATTACCCCAAGGGTGACCGAGAGTACCACCACCGAATTGCAGTACGGAGTCATCTCCAAAGATTTCTACGAGTGCAGGCATGTGCCAAATGTGAATACCACCAGAAGCAACTGCCATTACACCAGGTAGAGAAGCCCAGTCTTGGGTAAAGTAGATACCACGAGACTTGTCTTGCTCAATGTAGTTTTCACGCAATAGGTCAACGAAGCCCATTGTGATGCCACGTTCACCTTCCAACTTACCAACTACGGTGCCGGTGTGGATGTGGTCACCACCAGACAAGCGCAGGGCTTTGGCTAATACACGGAAGTGAATACCGTGGTTCTTTTGACGGTCGATAACAGCGTGCATAGCGCGGTGGATGTGCAACAGAATACCGTTGTCACGGCACCAACGAGCCAATGTGGTGTTAGCGGTGAAACCTGCTGTCAGGTAGTCATGCATGATGATGGGCTGTTTGAGTTCTTTAGCGTACTCAGCCCGTTGCAACATTTGTTCACAGGTGGGAGCGGTGACGTTTAGGTAGTGACCTTTGATTTCACCGGTTTCTGCTTGGGCTTTGGCAATAGCTTCAGATACGAACAAGAAGCGATCGCGCCATCTTTGGAATGGTGCTGAGTTGATGTTTTCGTCGTCTTTGGTGAAGTCCAAACCACCGCGTAAGCACTCATATACAGCGCGTCCGTAGTTCTTAGCAGACAAACCCAATTTGGGTTTGATGGTACAACCCAACAAAGGACGACCGTATTTGTTTAATTTGTCACGCTCAACTTGGATACCGTGAGGAGGACCTTGGAAGGTCTTGATGTAAGCTACTGGAAAGCGGATGTCTTCCAAACGCAGTGCCCGCAAGGCTTTAAAACCAAATACGTTACCTACAATCGAGGTCAATACGTTGGTTACAGAACCTTCTTCAAACAGATCCAAAGGATAGGCAACATAGCAAATAAACTGGTTGTCTTCGCCGGGAACTGGTTCGATGTCATAGCAACGACCTTTGTAGCGATCGAGGTCGGTGAGCAAGTCAGTCCACACGGTTGTCCAAGTACCAGTGGAAGACTCAGCCGCTACAGCCGCACCTGCTTCTTCGGGAGGAACTCCGGGCTGGGGCGTAACACGGAATGCTGCTAGAAGATCTGTATCTTTAGGTGTGTAATCGGGGGTGTAATAAGTTAGTCTGTAATCCTTAACCCCGGCTTGATACCCAGATTTGCTCTGAGTCTTCGTTTGAGCGTAAGACATATTTTATCCTTCCCAGAAGTCACTCTTTTTACTTATCAAATCACGTACTGTGCAACTTTCCCACACCCCGCTCTTTCCCCCTTTGAGCGGGGAGAAGATCGGGAAAAATTTTTGTTAGGGGTTGCTTTTGGCAGAGGTTAGCAGTTTTTTTTTGCGGCGGACACTTTGGTAGCGGTGGTAACCCTCCTCACCAGTGTTCTCCCCTTCTAGGGGCACACGACCTAGCGCTTCTACTGTTTCCTCTTCCTATACATCAAAATTCTTTTTTATCTGTTTCTCGCACCCGACTAAACCTTCTCAATTTCACCAAAACTTCCGCACTTTGCGGGCAGCATTTAGATAATTCCCCCACAAACTGGGGTATTCAGGCGATTGGGCTGGCTGGCACACATTCGGGCCTCCACACTCCTTTTATCTTCCCATTGATTGGGAAAGATACCAGAAAAGAATTTGCTTGACAGAGATTTAGCAGAGTGGTAAGTGAAAGATAAAAAATTGCACACCACGTAATTTGTAACTTGTTTCACAATATATCAAGAATTCGATAAGTTATTCTTTGAAAGTTTTTAACTTATTTATTTAAATTTGTTATTACATAAAGATTTAAACATTTTGTTAAGAAAGATTTACAAAATGTCATTAATAGTGTCTGGGGAATGGGGCATTGGGATGAGGGGGACAACAGAGACAAGGAGAATAACTTCGAGCATCAACAGTCAACAGTCAACAGTCAACACTCTCTGTTTGCCCCATACCCAATGCCCCATGCCCAATTTTCAATGTTTAAAAAATCCAAGTGAGGGGAACACTGAAGTTAACCAAAAGCCTGTTTAGACAACGGCTATGGGTAGTGTCTCCAAAGGAAATGTCATCGTGGTATTGTTTTGCAAGCGTACTAGTTTATTGATTTCTTCTATCTTGCTGGGGTTAATAACTCTGCCGAGTATCGCATGGGCACAAAAAACTCCTGACATTAATTCATCCGATCTAGCTCCTGCTTACCCATCTTCACCGCCGCCTCCGCGAGTAGATCCTTTACCCGATGAACGGGGAGTGCAAGAAAATTCTTCAGAAACCGATTATCGTGTAGGCAACTTACTGGCAGATGTTACAGGTAATCTTTGGGTAGGTTCTTGGCGAGGACTATCGCGGATCGATCCGAAAACTGGCAAGATTGTTTCTCGTGTTACCTTACCGAATATTGCCATTGGTGCTTTAGCCCAAGACAAAGTAGGACGCTTGTGGGTGGGAAGTTATGGCGGACTGATGCGAGTAGATCCCCGCACGAGCGAAATTACCGCGCAGAATTTATTTTTGCCTTCTAGACGGGTATTGTCGCTGTTAGTTGACAAGCGCGGCTATTTGTGGGCTGGAACTGATAGTGGTTTAGCCCTAATTAGTCCCGACCAAGGTTTGATTATGACAACATTAAAAAATCTGCCTGGTGTCAGCGCCAACACCCTGACCTTAGATGCTGAAGGTCACCTGTGGGTTGGCACTCTTGATGGAGTAGTGCGGGTTAATACTGCTAGTGCTGCAATTATGAAGCGAATCGCAGATTTACCGGGAACCACCGTTCAAGCCTTAGCTATCAGTCCAGAAGGGTTGATTTGGGCGGGAATGCCGAATAATTTGCTAGTCATTAATCCAAAAACTGGGGCAGTGTTGCGGTCTGTAACGCGATTACGTG
The DNA here is from genome assembly GCF_963920935.1 of Nostoc sp. CCY 9925. NCBI lineage: Bacteria > Bacillati > Cyanobacteriota > Cyanophyceae > Nostocales > Nostocaceae > Nostoc > Nostoc sp. CCY 9925. The sequence continues at coordinate 56,515 of NZ_CAWUDO010000040.1, forward strand.
GGCGTAACGTCACAGCAGTACGTTTTGCTAAAGATGGTAGTGTCTGGGTCGGTACTCACGATGGTTTGTTACGATTAAATCCAAATACAGGAGCTGTGTTAGACGCTGAAGTTGCTGGACTTCCTTCTAGTCGGATTCTTGCCCTTGCACCTGACATCGGCAACAAATTGTGGATCGGTACTAGTGAAGGTCTAGCTTGGTTAATGCCGAAAATGTCCAGTGCAAAACCCCATATTGCCTTCAGTCGCGCCGTAAAGTGATTAGTTATTTGTCCTTTGTCCTCTGTCTTTAGTAAATGACAAATGACTAATGACCAATGACAAAGCGCAAAGTCTGAGCGGAGGTTTCCTCCGATCAGAACTTTGTAAGAGAGGACAAAAAATCCAAAATCCAAAATCTAAAATCCAAAATTGGCAATGGCAATTACTACCCAGCAATTAATTCAATGGAAACAACAGGGACGTTCAATTGTGGCGTTGACCGCCTGGGATTATGCGATCGCCCAACTCCTCGACGCAGCTGGTGTAGACTTAATCCTCGTGGGTGACTCGATGGCAGTAGTTCTAGGCTACCAAACAACTCTGCCAATAACTTTAGATGAAATGATCTACCACGCCAAAGCTGTACGTCGAGGAGTTAAACGCGCTTTTTTACTGGTTGATTTACCGTTTTTGAGCTACCAGGAAAGCATCCAACAAGCGATACATTCAGCGGGTAGGGTTTTGAAAGAAACCGGAGCGCAAGGTGTGAAGTTAGAGGGTGGTTATCCAGAAATGGTGGAAACTGTGGCTCGTTTGGTGCAAGCCGGAATTCCAGTTATGGGTCATGTCGGTTTGACGCCCCAATCAGTACATCAACTTGGTTTACGACAACAGGGTAAAACCGAAGAAGCGAGTCAGAGAATTTTAAATGAAGCGATCGCCCTCGAACAAGCCGGTGCTTTTGCTATGTTGTTAGAGCATATACCCGCAGATTTGGCAATGCAAATTACACAAAAACTTACCATTCCCACAATTGGTATTGGTGCAGGGCCTCACTGTGATGGCCAAGTTTTAGTTACCTCAGATATACTTGGTCTTGCGGAAAAGAGTCCACCATTTGCCAAAATTTACACAAATTTACGGGAGATGATTACTAAAGCTGTGCAAGATTATGCTTTAGAAGTGCGAGAACGGAAGTTTCCTTAAGTGATACCTTCTCTGCGAGACGCTACGCGAATGCCAAATCAAAAAATACCTCGATTGACTGAATTTTGACGCCTTGGCAGTACGTCTCCTGCTTTGCTCTTTAATTCTGTTTTAGTAAAAGTCAAAGCCTCTAACCTGGTAAGCTATTTATTAGTCAAATGTTTCTTAACAATTTTGAAAACATTGTTTGACAAGTATATTCAACACTCAGTCCCAATAACCGCGTAGTAATAAATTACTAGGCTAATAGGTAAGCTCGACTTTATCCAAAATTAAGAACGTTGGATATCTTGATACAGCAAAACCCTAGCTTTTTGGCAAAAACTTTTTCCATGTCACTGATTCTCAGTGCAAACAAAAAAAGTAAAACTAGCGTCTCATAAAGCTTCCACGGTTAGCTTGAGCCTTGCCAAAAAATGGATAAAGTGGAGCTAAAGTGTACTGAAGTAAACTAAAGATTTTTGGGGATATTCTTAGTCATGTCCAGATAAATTTTGCTATTAGCAAGAAACTTCAGTTCCTTGTGGAACATCACTATTAGATTAAGTTTATACACATGAGCAATGCGCTTTACCCCTAGAATGTCGCTATATCTACCATCAAAAAAGTTGTGTAATTAATTTTGTCCAACTACTTAATAAGTTTAAAAACAACGCTATAAATTTACCTAAAACTTGAGTTATTGCTCTCAGTAATGTTAAGAAAAATTACGGAAATCGATAGCCAATGAAGAAGATATTCACAGAGAGGTTTTTCACAAAAAATCAAAAGTCAGGTCGAATTTAAGTATTAAAGCGTAGACAACATCATCCACCTGCGGAATTTCCGCAATTGCCACCAAGACAATTGTAGAAACCCAGTGTAGCCTTTAACTAGAAAAACAGTATCACGCAGTTACTAAACAACAGGTCAACTATTCCCACTAAACTTTTTAATATTTGTAGTTCTTATGGCTCCAAAAGACATCAAAATTAAATTTCCTCTTTGGCAATATCTGAACCAACCCTTATTTAGTCCGGATAGTAAATTAGTATTGAATCCCCATCACTTCGCATTGATTTGGCGTCTTCAACTTCTAGAACGCTGCTGGACTAAAGAATGTGACGCTAAAGGGCCTCAACAGCATTAGCTACGTCAAAAGCTTGCAAACTAAGCCTCGTCTAGAGTACGGGGCTTTTTGCCGTCCAGTAAAGTACTAACAGTCATGTCTCCCATGACATTAATCGCAGTGCGGCAGCGATCCAAAAACCAGTCTACAGTCACTAGCAAAGCTATGTACTGGGTAGGTAAACCTACAGAAGTAAACACCAGTGTCATTGTTACTAGTCCAGCATTGGGAATATTTGCTGCACCTACAGATGCAAAAATTGAAGTCAGTATGACTATTACTTGCTGTCCCAAACTCAGATGTTGCCCAATTAGTTGGGAAATATACAATGCAGACATGGCTTCATAAAGGGCAGTACCGTCATTGTTGAAATTTGCTCCTACTAATGCTCCCAAGGCAGCAGAGGATTCCCTTAAACCGACTTTTGTTTGCAAAACCTCGAAGGTTACGGGCATTGCCGCCGCAGAGGAAGAAGTTGAGAAAGCTGTCAAAAAGGCATCAGAACCGCCAGCTAGAAACTTTAGGGGGTGTACCCAAGAACCGAATTTGACTCTGGTGAGGTAGTAACACGCTTGTAATGATAGTGCTACCAGCACTGCCACGATGAATGCGCCCAAAGATTGAAAGGGGGCAAAACCTTCTTTAGCAACAGTTTTAGCCACAATCCCAAAGACTGCAAACGGCACTAAGGCAATTACCCAATTGAGGATGCGGACTACCGCTTCAAACAAAATCCCGATGACATCTTCAATGGGTTGGTATGCGTGCTTATCTTGGGCAATTTGTTCGGATTTTAATCCCCGCAGGACAATGCCAAAACTTAGGGCAATGACAATCAGTTGAATGACATTATTATCAACCAGTGGCTTGAGGACTGCTTCTGGTACAGCATCTTTGAGCAGTCCCCAAGGGTCTAAACTTTGACCTGTTATTTGTGTACTTGTCGAGGTGACTACATTGCCCCAGGTTCCCGGACGCAGAACGTTTGCTACAAAAAGTCCTACTAAGATGGCTACGGTAGTATTGGTTAAAAGTAGTACAAATAACCGCCGTCCGGCTGTACCAGGGATATTGGTAGTCATCAAAGTATGCAGCACCGCTACTAAAATCAGGGGCGTAGCTAAGGCACGGAGAGCCTTTAGCACCAACTCGGCCGGAATTGCTAAATTGTTAATTAGGGCGGCGTTGCTGGGGCTGGGATTTCCTGCACCAAGGGCAATTCCGACGGTGACGGCGGCTACTAGGGCGATAACAATTTGTAACGTCAGAGGAATACGCTGCCACCAAGGCCTAGCTTTGGTTTTAGGCGAAGTAGTACTGTCTGGATAACTCATTGGTTAGATGCGGATAAACTGCTGTAACTATTAAAACAACACTTGTGGCAGTGGCAAATCCGGAAAAACAAAAGCTTTATTTTGGGGTAAAAACTGCTAATCTAAGATCCCGTTGCTTTGTAAAATTCGGCTCGAAAGGGTAGCCCCTGAGAGATATTTTTGGCTTGTGCTTGGAGACGCTTATGTCCTTTGTGCCTTTGCATATTCACAGTGACTACAGTTTGCTTGATGGAGCAAGTCAGCTACCAGAGTTGGTGGAAAGAGCGATCGCATTGGGGATGAAAGCGATCGCCCTTACCGATCATGGTGTCATGTATGGCGCAGTTGAATTGATTAAAATTTGCCGTAGTCAAAACATTAAGCCGATTATCGGCAATGAAATGTATGTGATTAACGGCGATATTGAAAAACAAGAACGGCGTCCCAAATATCATCAAGTTGTTTTAGCTAAAAATACTAAAGGTTACAAAAATTTAGTCAAATTAACTACAATTTCTCACCTCAAAGGTGTTCAAGGCAAAGGAATTTTTTCTCGTCCTTGTATTAATAAAGATTTACTCAAAGAATATCATGAAGGCTTGATTGTCACCAGCGCTTGTTTAGGCGGAGAAATTCCCCAAGCAATTCTCAGTAATAGACCAGATGCAGCACGGAAAGTTGCTCAGTGGTATAAAGATGTATTTGGTGATGATTATTATTTAGAAATTCAAGACCACGGCTCCCAAGAAGACCGGATTGTAAATGTTGAAATAGTTAAAATTGCGCGAGAGCTAGGTATTAAATTTATTGCGACCAATGATTCACATTTTATTTCTTGTTTTGACGTTGAAGCACACGACGCTTTGCTATGTATTCAGACTGGCAAATTAATTATTGAAGATAAACGGATGCGTTATAGCGGCACAGAATATCTCAAATCTGGTGAAGAGATGAAGCAGCTATTTCGTGACCATTTACCAGATGATGTGATTGAGGAAGGTGTAGCCACTACTGAAGAAGTTGCCGATAAAGTCGAGCCTTACCATATTATGGGTGAGCCTCAAATTCCTACTCCGCCAATTCCCTCTGGTCATACTGCTGACACTTACGCTGAAGATGTTGCTTGGAAAGGACTTTTAGAAAGATTAAATCGCAAATCCCGCAATGAAGTCGATTCCGTCTATAAAGAAAGATTGGAATACGAACTGAAAATGATTCAGCAGATGGGTTTTTCCAAATACTTTTTAGTTGTATGGGACTACATCAAATTTGCCAGAGATAATAATATTCCTGTTGGACCTGGACGCGGTTCTGCGGCTGGTTCGTTAGTTGCTTATGCGATGCGAATCACTAACATTGACCCCGTACATCATGGGCTATTATTCGAGCGGTTTTTGAACCCCGAACGGAAATCCATGCCTGATATTGATACGGATTTCTGTATTGAACAACGCGATAAAGTAATTGATTACGTAACTGAGAAATATGGTGCAGATAGAGTTGCCCAAATTATTACCTTTAACCGCTTAACTTCTAAAGCAGTTTTGAAAGATGTCGCCAGAGTATTAAATATTCCTTATGGTGAAGCCGACAAAATGGCGAAATTAATTCCTGTGGTGCGGGGAAAACCAACTAAACTCAAGGTGATGATTTCGGACCAAACTCCAGAACCAGAGTTTAAAGAAAAATATGATAAAGAACCGCACGTTCGCCATTGGATTGATATGGCGATGCGAATTGAAGGAACTAACAAAACCTTTGGTGTCCATGCAGCAGGTGTGGTGATTTCGGATGAGCCACTGGATGAAATTGTACCGCTACAAAAGAATAATGATGGTTCCGTGATTACTCAGTATTTCATGGAAGATCTGGAATCAATGGGTTTGTTGAAAATGGATTTTCTGGGTTTACGCAATTTGACCCTGATTCAAAAAACCCTTGATTTAATTGAAGAAACCAAAGGATATCGTGTCGATCCAGATGAAATTACCAACCAAGAAAGAAAAGCACAAAAGATATTAGCTAAAGGCGAACATAGCAACCTACCAAAAGATGTGCAAAAAACTTATGAACTATTAGAAGCAGGTGAGTTAGAAGGAATATTTCAATTAGAATCTTCTGGGATGCGTCAAATAGTTCGAGATTTAAAGCCTTCTAATATAGAAGATATTTCTTCAATTTTGGCACTTTATCGACCAGGGCCATTAGATGCGGGACTGATTCCTAAATTTATTAACCGCAAACACGGTCGAGAAAATATTGATTATGAACACAGCATTTTAGAACCAATATTAGACGAAACTTATGGAATCATGGTTTATCAAGAGCAAATCATGAAAATTGCTCAAGATATGGCTGGATATTCCTTAGGTCAAGCTGACTTGCTACGTCGGGCGATGGGTAAAAAGAAAGTTTCCGAGATGCAAAAGCAGCGAGAAAAATTCGTCGATGGTGCGGCAAAAAATGGTGTGAAAAAACAAGTAGCTGATGAATTATTCGAGCAAATGTTGAAGTTTGCTGAATATTGTTTGAGTTATGAAACAGAAATTTTGACCGTAGAATATGGATTTTTGCCGATTGGGGAGATTGTAGAAAAAAGTATTGAATGTAGTGTGTACAGCGTTGATAATAATGGAAATGTTTATAGTCAACCTATCGCACAATGGCACGATCGCGGACAGCAAGAAGTGTTTGAATATTGTTTAGAAGACGGTTCGGTGATTCGAGCAACAAAAGACCATAAATTTATGACTACTGATGGTCAAATGTTGCCCATCGATGAAATATTTGAACGCGAATTAGATTTGATGCAGGTCGAGGGTTTGCCCAATTGAGATGAGGGAGTGAGAGAGACGCGGGGACGCAAAGATTAATGCCCAATTAAGCTGGTTCATGACAAACAGCTTTTATGCGATATCTGTCAGGATCGATTACAAAAGCGGCATAATAATTCGGGTAATAATTTGGGCGTAATCCTGGTTTACCATCATCTTTAGCTCCTGAGGCGATCGCTTATTCATAAAAAGCAATTTAGGATTAATTCTACTTTCGTCTGTAGGTGCAAGTGTAAGTTTAAATAATAAATTGAGATATTTTTATCAGTACTGCATATTTTAAACTAATACCAAATTTTTTTAATAGGAGTTATCTAGCGAGGTAAGACGAAAACTGCTGGAATAAGTACTAAGCGATCGCTTGGATGATTTGAGCATTCCCATTGGCTCTGATTTTGGTATATTAAGTATCGAGCAATGACAAAATAGCCTCATAACCAAATAATGATGCTATTTTTATACCTTAAAACACGTAGTCTTTTAGTTACAAAAGTTACAAACTTATATTATGAGTCCCATAATCTTTGATATCATTCCTGAAATATCAATTATCCTTTGTACTTACAACAGAGCAAAATATCTCAATCAGTGTATTGATAGTGTTATTAATCAAACTTTTAAGGATTGGGAACTGATTGTAGTTGATGATGGTAGCCAAGACAATAGTTTTGAAATTATTAATCCTTATATTGAAGAATACAACAATATTCGTTATTTAAAACACCGCAATAAGAAGCAGTGTTATGCTAAAAACGCTGGAATTCAGGCGTCTTTTGGCAGATATATCACATTCATTGACAGCGACGACACTTATAAACCATATCATTTGGAGTCGCGTATTGAATATATGAAAGCTCATCCAGAAATTGACTTGATTGAAGGGGGATTTGCAACTGAAGAAGAAATTTGGCTAGCAGATTATTATAATCCTGGTCAAAAAATTAATCTCCGAGAATGTATTTTAGGTCCAACATTCTTTGGTCCAAGACATGTCTTTTTTAAATTACAAGGATTTAAGCATTTTGTTTATGGAGAAGATACAGACTTTTGGGCACGGGCAGAAAAAATCTTCCGAACTCAAAAAATAACCCAACCAGAAACCTACCTTTATACAAGAGCAGAAACTAGCGTGACTAAAAATTTTTCAGAGTTGAGTTAAGGGGAGCGCTTACACTGTACTAGTGCATCAATAAAAATTATTTTTTTAAATTAACTTTAATAACCTAGTAAAATTGATTTTGTCTAGGACTCTAAAAAGTGTAAATCTACCTGTAACCATGCATATTTGTCACATAATTATGAATAATATTGGAGGAGCGGCTAGAACTGCCGATTCCCTAATATCCTGCCAAGTAAAGGATGGTTATAAGGTTTCTACTGTGGTGCTAACATATTTAGATTCATTATGGACAGTAGACTTTAAAGCTGCCGAACAAGTGATTATCATGAAAGTCGCAGGTTCTCAATTTTCTATCGGAGGAACAATACACCAAATATCGATAGCTAAACAACTCAGTCAGATTATTACTAACGAGAAACCTGATATTCTTATTTGTCACACTGCATTTGTTACCAAACTGTATTATATTTCTAAATTTTTCCCTGGAAGTTTATCTATTCCATACATCAGCTACATTCACACTGATTACATTGCTGAATCACAGGTTAAAGTCAAAACTGACTCAATTAAAGCAGCTGTTCAACAGTTATGCATAAATATTCATAGTCTGATCAACCTAACCGCCATTAAGCAAGCCAGTGGACTAGTTTTTGTTTGCAAGACTCTTTATGAAAGATTTTTAAAACTTGGATTGAATCATCGCCGAATAGCAATATCTTACAATCCAGCAATACCCGATCCAAATAATCTACCTCTCGACTCCACAGCTAAGTCTTGGTTAAATAATTCTCAGTTAATTACCTTTGTCTGTGCAGCGAGATTTCATCATCAAAAAGACCATAAAACTTTACTCAAGGCATTTGCTAAAGCTAGTGAAACTTACTCAAATATTCGGCTGATTTTGCTAGGAGACGGTGATTTAGAAACGGATATCCAAGCTTTAGCAGATTCTTTGGGTATTCGTGATATTGTTCTCTTTGCAGGATCTGTCTCCAATCCTAGAGCTTACTTTTCACTGTCTAGAGCAGTTATACTTGCCTCTCATTATGAAGGATTTGGCATGGTGATTGTAGAAGCAGTAGCTAGTGGGGTAACTTTTATTTCTAGCGACTGTCCAGTTGGACCTCGTGAGATTTCGGAAGTACTTAAATGTGGAACTCTAGTACCACCAAGTGATGTAAATGCATTAGCATCAGCAATTATTGAACATGTGAAAACTCCTCAGGAAAAAATCGATCGCTCTGATGAAATTGAAAGGCTTTTTAGCGAATCTAGCTGTGCAAAAAATTTAGAACTTTTGATGCAGCAAATTATTTATTAATAAGTATAATTAAGTAGTATTTTTTCTATTTTGTGCTATGTAGACTGTATTTTTAATTAAATGCTTCGTATGAATACTAGTTATTTAAGATCCCAAATCAGAAAATTTACCCATCATTGGCTCAATTCTTGTTGGCGAGTTTCACTTATAGGACTTGTTGTTAGTTTAGGTCTAATATTTTTATCTGGTTGTCAGGGAATAAGACACAAAAACGATGGGGTAATTCATCTAACGCTATGGCAAGCAGTTAATCCTCCATCACATCGAGAGATTTTTCAAAAACTAGTAGATAGATTTAATCAGACTCATCCTAATATTCAGGTGGAGTCGATCTTCCAGCCCGATCCTCAATTACCAAAAATATTAACGTCTGTTGTTGCTAATGTGCCTCCAGATATCCTGTCATTCCAGCCAGAATATACAGGTCAATTTATGGAACTAGGAGCAATTCGACCTTTAGAAGAATGGTTGGAAAAATCGCCGTTGAAGTCAGATATTAGACCTAATCTTTTAGAAGCAATGGAGTTAAATGGTCATATTTGGTCAGTACCAATGCAGACCAGTAATGTTGCGATTTTCTATCGTCCTAAGCTTTTTGAAGCTGCCAGAATCAGAGAATTACCCAAGACTTGGGAAGAATTGAGGCAAGCTGCCAAAAAATTGACTATAGACCGTAATGGCGATCGCCGGCCAGAACAGTATGGCATATTACTACCGTTAGGAAAAGGAGGATGGACTGTCTTTAGTTGGTTTCCCTTTTTATTTAGTGCTGGGGGAGAGATTGTTACCAATAATCGTCCAAATTTAATGAATCCCGGAGCGATCGCCGCCTTACAATTCTGGCAAGACATGATTAAAGATGGTTCAGTAATGCTTTCTGCCCCAGAACGAGGTTATGAAGAGGACGCTTTTATTGCTGGTCGTGTTGCGATGCAGATTACAGGCCCTTGGACATTAATCATGAAGTCTCAGGTGGATCATCAAGTATTGCCCATACCCGCAGGAGTGAAACCTGCTACGGCCACAGGTACAGGAAATTTATATGTGATGAAAACTACACCAGCAAGAGAACAGGCGGCACTCAAATTTTTAGAGTACATTTTAAGTGAAGAATTCCAAACAGAATGGAGTATAAAAACGGGTTTTTTACCAGTTACCTTGACATCGGCTCAAAGCAAAGCTTATCAGCAATTTATCAATGAAAAACCAGAGTTAAAAGTGTTTTTCGATCAAATGCCTGTGGCATACTCTCAACCAGGTATTGCTGGATATAGTCGTCTTGCTGACAGTCTTGGTCGAGCTATTGAGGCGACATTGCTCGGTGAGTCTCCTAAAACAGCACTTGAAAAAGCCCAAGCAAACCTGGACTCAATTTGGGATTCCTTACAACCTAGATGAAATCTAAAATCCTGCCAGTACCCCTCAAACCTGGTGACTTGCTACGAGTCATTGCTCCTAGTGGTGCTTTACGAGAATTTGAGGCATTTGAGCGAAGTATAGAAATTTGGCGATCGCGTGGCTACGAAGTTAAAGTCAGCCCCAAAATAGATGATAAATGGGGATATTTAGCCAGCACCGATGAAAACCGCCGCAACCAGCTAGCAGCAGCATGGCAAGATCCAGATTGTCGCGGTATCCTCTGCGCCAGAGGTGGTTTCGGTAGCACCCGCATCTTAGAAAATTGGCATTGGCAAGAAAATTCAGGACTTCCCAAGTGGTTGATTGGCTTTTCTGATATCACTGCTCTGTTGTGGAGCCTTTATAACGTGGGCATTTCCGGCGTTCATGGCCCTGTGCTGACAACTCTTAGTGATGAGCCAGATTGGTCAATGGAGCGATTGTTTAATTGGGTAGAAGGTCGTCCCATCGCCCCTATTAAAGGTTGTGGTTGGGGTGGTGGGATTGTAACTGGCATTTTGTTACCAGGAAACTTGACAGTAGCAACTCATCTTTTAAGTACACCAATCCAACCAAATTTTGATGGTGTGATTTTGGCACTGGAGGATGTCACAGAAGCACCCTACCGCATCGACAGAATGCTGACACAGTGGCGTTTAAGTAGTGCTTTAGCAAAAGTTCGCGGCATTGCTTTGGGTGGTTTTACTCGGTGTGAAGCCCCGCCAAACGTGCCTAGCTTTAGCGTCGAAGAAGTATTGCGCGATCGCTTTGGTGATTTGGGGATTCCTGTAGTCTCTGATTTACCTTTTGGTCACCATAGCCCCAATGCAGCCTTACCAGTGGGTGTAAAAGCAACTTTGGACGGGGACGCGGGGACATTGGCGATCGATGATTAATAAGTCTCACACCATAGCAATGTTTAAAACTTGCTTGGGAAAACTTTGCAAACACAGAACTAAAAAACAAAGGAATTTATGGACAAAAATTTAATAATTGATGTTGGGGTTCACACAGGTCAAGATACAGAGTTTTACTTAAAAAAAGGCTTTCGAGTTATTGGTGTCGAAGCCGACCCTCAGATTTGCAAATCAGTGAAAGAGCGACTAAATTATTACATTGAAAATGGTCAGTTTACCCTACTAAATATTGCTGTATCAACCAAAGATGAGCCAATCACCTTTTATACTAATTCAGACAGAACTTTTTGGGGTACAACTTCACTAGATAGGGTTAATAAGTCAGAAGTTTTATTTAATACACCTTTCGTTGAAATAACTGTAGAAGGATGCCGATTTGAAAAAATATTGGAACAGTTTGGCATTCCCTACTATCTCAAAGTTGATATTGAAGGTACTGAGATATTGTGTGTAAATGCATTAAAACACTTTGAAACTAAACCGCAATTCATCTCTATAGAATCAACAAAAAGTTCTTGGAATGCGTTGCTTAATGAGTTCGCGGTGTTTAAAGAACTTGGTTATCATAAATTTAAAGCCATCAATCAAGCAGAAGTCACAAAACAAGTTTGTCCCTCACCAGCACGAGAAGGTCAGTATATTCCATATCAATTTGAGTATGGCGCTAGCGGACTTTTTGGAGAAGAAACTCCAGGTAATTGGCTTTCGGAGAGTGAAATAATTAAGCTCTACAAAGGCATTTTTTGGAACTATAAAACACTTGGAATAAATGGAATTATTTCTAGATTACCTGGTGGAAAGATGTTGCTAGATACGCTCAATATCAAGGAACCCTGGTATGATACCCATGCTAGTTTATAGTTGAAGAATTCAAGAGTCAAAAGCCAGAATTTTTTGTCTCACGCCCAGGCGTAAAGAATAAAAGACTTTTGCAAGAGGTCTAGTTATGAAGAAATTCCACTTTGACGAGGTGAATTTCTTTTCAAGGTACACAAGCCAATTGCTGGTATAGCTCCCAGAATGATTGCTGTAAATCCTTGTCCACTCCAATACAAGATAAAATTACGGTTTGTTTCGGGAATTAAATTTTGTATAAGAAAAAGCAACCAAACCGAAATAGTAATTAGTAAGAAAGAAATAGAAGGTAAAAAATTCCACCACCAAGCGCTTGCTGTATATCTTCTTAATACCAGCCATTGGCAAATGCCTAGCCAAATACCAGAAATTACATAAGCGATCGCAGATAGAGATCCCAAAATCAAAGTCTGTTCAGGAGATAAAGTTTCATTGAACGATGAGGCAATGGATGAAATATAGTTAATCCAAGCTGTAGAAACACCGTTGGCAATTAACCAACCAACACTAGTAGCAAATATCCATTGCCAACCAGATAAATATCGGTAAAGGACAAGGGCTTGGTCGGCGGCAAAAATCAGCGCAAACACAAGGTTGCTGAGACATCTAACCACAATGGTCCAGATTTGCGGCTCTAGGGATAGATTTTGCAGAATAAGTTTCTCTAAAGCGATACTGGCAACGCCACCGACAACCCATCCGATGAGGGTCATTAAGGTAAACTGAAAAAAGAACTTCTGTCGCTGCGATCGCGGAATCAAAAACTTTCCTGGGTTAGGCTCGTTATTAGCAGATGTAAAGCGATCGGGACTGTTGGAGTCAGATTGCATAAGAGGTTAGGGAGTAGGGAGTAGGGAGTAGGGAGTGGGGGATGAGGGAGATGAGGGAGAAATAATCAATGCCCCATGACGCCACTTGCTTTAAGTCGGCAGAGCCGCCCAACGCAGTGGCTCCCCAATGCCCTATGCCCAATTAAATATTGATTCCTGTTTTATCCTATTTCCCAGTCCCCAGTCCCTAGTCCCCAGTCCCCAGTCCCCTTTTATTCTGAAAAAGCGTAATCCCGGAATGATAAGCTAAACAGTGGCATAAAAAAGTGACTTAGGATGAAGTGATAAATGGGTGTTTCGTTAACAACTCCTCATCTCTTACGGGCTGCTCGTGGTGAAGTAGTAGATCGTCCCCCTGTATGGATGATGCGACAAGCGGGACGATATATGAAAGCATATCGAGACTTAAGAGAAAAGTATCCTTCGTTTCGCGATCGCTCGGAAATTCCAGAAGTGGCAATTGAAGTTTCCTTGCAACCCTGGAGAGCATTTCAGCCAGATGGAGTAATTTTATTTTCTGATATTGTCACCCCATTACCTGGTTTGGGCATTGACATGGATATTGCCGAAGGTAAAGGGCCAATCATTTACTCCCCTCTCCGCACTCAAGAACAAATTGATAACCTGCATCCCCTAGAGCCAGAAGCAGCTCTACCTTTTATCAAAACAATTTTGCAGGCGCTACGCTCTGAAGTAGGCGATAAATCAACGGTGTTGGGCTTTGTGGGTGCGCCGTGGACTTTAGCAGCTTACGCGGTGGAAGGAAAAGGTTCTAAAACCTATTCCATCATCAAAAACATGGCATTTTCTGACCCGACGATATTGCATCAATTGTTAACAAAATTAGCAGATGCGATCGCCATCTATGCCCGCTATCAAATTGACTCTGGTGCCCAAGTGGTGCAAATGTTCGATTCTTGGGCGGGTCAATTAAGCCCCCAAGATTATGACACCTTTGCTCTGCCTTATCAGCAAAGAGTTTTCCAGCAAATCAAGCAAACCCACCCCGATACACCGTTGATTTTGCTAGTTAGCGGTAGTGCAGGCGTGTTGGAAAGAATGGGCAAATCTGGTGCAGATATCGTCACTGTAGACTGGGCAGTGGATATGGCAGATGCACGGGCAAGATTGGGCAAACAAATCAAAGTCCAAGGAAATCTTGACCCAGGCGTGCTATTTGGCTCTAAAGAGTTTATCCGCGATCGCATTTATGATACCGTTCGCAAAGCTGGCAATTGGGGTCACATTCTCAATCTCGGTCACGGTGTCTTACCAGAAACTCCAGAAGAAAATGTCGCTTTCTTCTTTGAAACTGCAAAGCAACTGAATCTGGCAGGAGTTAAAGGTTAGGAGTTATGAGTTATGAGTTAGGAGTTAGGAGTACAGACGCGATGAATCGCGTCTGTACAACAGTTATTAAGTTATAAAGTATTAACTTATCAGTTGCGAGGTGTAAAGTTATTTTTTACTCTTAACTCCTCACTCCTCACTCCTCATTCCTAACTTTATTTTTAACTCCTCACTCCTAACTTCCCTTTTAACTCCTGATTCGGAACTTTTAACTTTATTCTTAACTCTTAATTCCTAACTCCTAACTTTTATAAATTCTTTATGAGCCAGAAACGGATTTTAGTGACTGGTGCAAGTGGTTGTGTAGGTCATTACATAACAGAAGCCTTAATTCAAGAAACAGATTACGAACTGTTTCTGCTAGTTAGAAACCCCACTAAACTGCAAATTGATACTCAGGTACGTCCAGGAATAAATGTTTTGCAAGGCGATATGCAAAATATTAGCCAATTTGCTGATTTGCTATCAACAATTGATACAGCAGTACTCACTGCCACAGCTTGGGGTGGAGAGCAGACATTTGATATTAATGTCAACAAAACTATCGAGTTAATGAAGCTGCTAGATCCAAATAAATGCCAACAGGTAATTTATTTTTCCACAGCTAGCGTTTTGGATAGCCACAATCAACCATTAAAAGAAGCAGGAGAAATCGGTACAGATTATATCCGTTCTAAATATGAATGCTTACATCAAAAAGAAAAATTAGAAATAGCACCCAAAATTAGCACAGTTTTTCCAACTATAGTTTTGGGTGGTGATGCTAATAAACCCTATTCTGCTGTCACATCTGGGATTACAGAAGTTACTAAATATATTCATTTGATTCGCTTTCTTGATGCAGATGGTAGTTTTCATTTTATCCACGGACGAGACATTGCCACTGTAGTGGAATATTTAATAGATCATCCTCCTCAAAAGGATGAACCACGTCAGTTTGTTTTAGGTCAAGCAAAATTAACTGCTAACCAAGCAGTGGAAGAAGTTTGTGCTTATTTTGGCAAAAAGATTTACTTTCGCATTCCCGTATCTATAGCTTTAGCAAATTTGATTATTGTTTTGTTCCGTATTCGGATGGCCGCTTGGGATAGATTCTGCATGAATTATCGGCATTTTACTTATGAAAATGCGATTAATCCTAGCAGTTTTGGCTTGTCAAATTACTGTGCAACTATGAGTGATGTTTTGAAATTAAGTTGAGGCTTAGTCAGGTCGCTATCAAAACTTTAGGAAAATTCTTTGACCGTCTGACGATTAAATCAGATTATCAGTTAGTTACTGACGGTATCTACGGTTTAATTAGACATCCCATTTACACAAGTTATAGCAGAAGGCAGAAGGCAGGAGGCAGGAGGTAAAAGTATTACTATTCCCAAT
>NZ_CAWUDO010000041.1:0-71113 GCF_963920935.1 Nostoc sp. CCY 9925
TAAGTTCCTTTTGATTTGCGTTCTCTCATATCGCTTTTAGTCTAAACTCCAGTTATAACCACCGAGATTTTATTACCAAATCTGGTAATAAGATTATCATTGATGAGGAAAGACTCGACATATTCTGGTCAGATACTACCCCAATACCTGAGTGGCATCCCACAGTAAATATTCCGACCTACGGTGCGCTCAAAACTCTGGTAGTCGATATTGAGACGGCAGGGATAAACCCAAGAGAAAATCGTATCTATGCAATTGGCTGTATGAGGGAGATAGGGGAGATTGCCATCTTTATGTATCAAGCCGAAAGCAAAATCCTCCTGGAGTTTTTCAAACACCTAGAAGCAAGCAAACCAGAAGTAATTTACACCTACAATGGAACAGAATTTGACCTACCGTTTCTCATCACCCGCTGCGAGTTACATGGCATTTCTCATCCATTTGGAATTGCATCTAAGAAGCGCACTATCCGAACTGCCCAAGTACGCGGCGAACCACTGGAAATTCGGGAGGTATTCATCCGCAACTGCCTGCACGTAGATATCTTTATCTGCGTTCTCAGGTGGGATTTTGTCGCCAAGGAACTTACTAACGGGCGATCGCTTAAACAGGTGGTACTGGAAATGGGATTGCGTAAGCAAGCGCGACTGGTTCTCCCCTATGAAGAAATTCTCGCCTGCTGGAAAGCCGGTTCTGGTAGTAGGGGATGGCAGAAAATCAAGGATTACCTTATTTACGACTTGGAAGATACGCAACTCATAGCTAACAGACTTGTACCCTCATACCACTATGAAGCACTGGTTGTACCGGGGATGAACCTCCAGCAGTTAGCCCTCGCTGGTAACGGCACCAAGTGGAAGCAAATATTCTCGCATCACTACCCAGGATACAAACCCAAACCCGACCGTAAGTATAAATTTCAAGGCGGGATAGCCTACTCTATTCCAGGACTATATAAAAAGGTTGGATACATCGATATCAGTTCTATGTACCCCAAAACCATATTGTCGAAAGGGATTGTCTCTCGTAAGGATACAAAGCGAATCGGCTTGAGCATCTTGCAATATTTGGTAAATGAGAAATCAAGGTTGGAACAAGTTGCCAGCACTGGAGACATTGTTGCCAAGGAAAAAAGAGAATCCACCAAAGTTTTAGCTAATTCTCAGTTTGGGTTCTTCGGAACATCGGAACTCGCCTTCAACGATATGGAAGCAGCCGCCTTAGTAACAGCTTACGGTCGGCGCATCCTACAATTCATGATTGAGGTAATCAATAATGCTGGTGCAACCCCTGTAGAAGTTGATACTGACGGCGTGTTCTTTACTCACCCTAACCCAGAAAAAGTATATGCCACACTTCAGTCTCAATTACCCAAAGAGATAACCGTCAAATTAGAGTTTATTGCCAATGCAATGTTTATTCCGCAAAGGGGAACTAAGAACTATCTGTTATGGCTAAAAGATAACTGGATTATCCGCAAAGGTAGTTGGAGAAGCCGTTCTCGCTCAAAACTAGAGAAAGAATTCCCTGTTGAATATCTAACCTACTTAATCCAAAACCAATCCACGGCAGAGGAATATTTCAGAGAAGTAAAATCGCAGATTTTATCAGGAAAATACCCGAGAGAAAAACTCTGCATTACTCGCAAAATTCGTATTGGTGAAAAAGAACTTCTTAAATTAGGAAAACCTGGTGATGTAGTAATTTACTATTACGGAATTAGAGGTATTACTAATACCAGCACTAATGAGAGCTATTCACGTCAATACTATCTTGACATTATCGAAAAAAGGCGAGAAGAAATCCTCAAAATAGCCGCTCCTGAAATACTAGAAGGTAATAAACGTCAGTTATCTCTTTTCTAGATGAATAAACTTGATATTTAATCAAAGCGCTTAAATTAATAAATATCAAGTCTTTTTTCAATTCATGAATTCTCAACAGTTTGTAAATTATAAAAAAATATTTGCAAGTAAATCAGGCTTTGTAAAAAGTGATTTTGATGCGTTCACATAAACCGAAAATATGCCGTAAAAAATCAGATTACCAAACCCAGTATCAGTCAAAAGCTCACTGGTTAATTTATTTAATTGATTGATTGAGGGATTGGTGGAGATATTATTCTTAAATTGGAAAAGTAACTAATGAAAAATAAATCCTCATATCGCAAGCCCAGGCTTAATAAAAAACAAAGGGCTTGGGTGAACTCATTCCTTGTATCTCATCCTAATGCCAGAGTTAGAAATATCTATGAATTAGATGGCGATCGCGTAGTTGAAATTGAGTGGTGGGAAAATACAAACCGAATAATATTAAACCCAAAAACCTACATTCAAGGAATTATTAGCTACAAGATGCGGGTCAAACTAAGGAAATTTGGCGATGCGAGAAAAACAGCCGAGTTCTCGTACCGGATCACCCCGCCAGAAAAACGAAATGCATCATGGCACTTAACAGGTCAACTTTCTCTAGAACTTCCTCAGTGTTACGAAGTTACAGAACCAAACAACCCAGTTATCGTTAAACCAAAAAGGAGGAATACTAAAACCAAGAAAGTTAAAAAATTAATTCAGCATACTCTTCCTCTATCAGGAATTAGTGCCCAACTTCATACTATGAATATCGAAGATGGTGGTGTTCCTTTATCCGAACAAGAACTATTACTAGAAAGCGGATCGCACCTAAATCTAGATACTGGTAAAGAGACCAAACTTCCAGGAGCTATAGTCAAAATTCTTTCTAAGAAAAAAGCCAGCTTAAAGGAGTGGGAAACAGCTATTGCACTATATGAGGTAACTGGTTCTAGTGGAGTTATAGAGTATCTTCAACAATTGGATTCTTGGCGGAAATATTTGGGTACTCAACCAGTAGAAAACTCTGTTGAGAAACTCTCAAATCAGAAGTCAGTACAGCCAGTACAAAATGAAGTGTAAGTATTTGTTGATCGCTATATTTTGCTAGCGGCTATATAACAAATACTAAGTATATGGAAAGAGTTAATACTAACTCTTATTTTTTTAAACCACTGCTTACGACTAACGCCTGATAAATAAATGTTTATCTAATCTATCATGACTGTATATCTATACTACGGCGAAGATAGCTACTCACTAAATCAAAAAATTGATTATTTAGTGAATCAAAATGTTCATGCGGAATGGAAAGCTTTTAATTACGTCAAGCTATTTGGAAATGAGAGAAATATTGCTGCAAAAGTCTTTACTGAGGTTATGACTTTGCCCTTTGGAGAGGGTAACAAAATTATTCATACAGACAGCGACTCTCTAATGGGAAGTTTATCAAATGAAGATAATAACCAAGAACTTGAAAATCAACTTTCCCGAATACCGTCAAGCAACATTCTTCTAATTACTGGTAATAAAAAGCCAGATTCGCGCAGGACGGTAGTAAAAACGATCCTAAAATATGCCCAACAAGAAGAGTTTCCCCTCGTCTCTAGTTGGGATAAAAAGGGGATAGTTAACTTGATAGGAAATTATGCAGCCATCCATCAAGTTAAACTCACGCCAAATGTTACAGATTACCTAGCTGAAGCAATTGGCAATAATACTGCACGAGCCGATAGCGAATTCGCTAAACTTGCTGTTTATGCAAGCGGAAAAGTAATCTCTGTTGAGGAAGTAAAACAGATCGTTTGTAATCATAATACTGACTACCTAAAGCTTACTATTGCTATGTTAAGAAACCATCCAAGTTTAGCAATAGTGCAGGTATCTAAACTACTAGATAATAATGAACAGCCGCTCAAAATAGTAGCAACACTTACCTCTGTTTTCCGCACTTGGTTAATAACCAAAGCTGGGGTAGAAACTAAATTATCTGATACTAAGATTGCAGAAATAGCCGAACTGAAAAACCCCAAAAGATTGTATTACCTCAAAGAGGAAGTCAAGTTTGTAGGCGTTCAAAAGCTTAAAAACAGTCTTACTTTACTTGTACAACTCGAAGCCGAACTCAAAAGCGGAGTTGACAACCTAACCAGTCGAATTGCTGAAATTTCTACGATATGAAAAACAACCCATTTACAGAAATCACCGGACAGCATACTGCCAAACTTCTCCTGACTGAAGCAATCGAACAGAATAAAATTGCTCCTGCATACCTATTTAGCAGTCAAGTTGAGGGAGTGGGGAAAGGAAAAACTGCTCTGGCGATCGCAAATGCGATACTCCCAAGAGGGAGTCGCTCCGCAAACGCAGGAGAAAATAACCATCTAGACATCTTACAAATCAAACCAACCCATCCCGAAAACACCTCCCAGCAGAAAGGTATACCTGCTATTCGAGTAGAACAGGTGCGCGAGGTAATTGAATTTCTATCAACTAGTGCAGTCAAGGCCAAGCAAAAGGTGGTCATTATCCACGAAGCAGATATGCTAAACCCTACCGCCGCCAACAAACTTCTTAAGACGCTGGAAGAACCGAAAACTGGAACATTTATCTTGATCTCGTCCTATCCTCAAAAGCTATTACCCACTATCAAGAGTAGGTGTCAAATCATACCTTTCCAAAGGTTAACCGATGAGGAGGTTATTTCTGTTCTGAAAGACCAACAAATCGAGGTAACAGAAAAAATACTAGCTATCAGTTCAGGCAGTCCTGGTCAAGCGATCGCCAACATCACAATGTTAGCTTCCATCTCAACAGAAATCACAAGTCAACTGGAAGTCCCTCCTGACGATATCCTCAACGCACTCAGTTTGAGTAACTCCATCTCAAGCTGGAATCACGAGACACAATTATGGCTGCTTACCTACCTGCAACACGACTGGTGGCAGAAATTAAAAAGCACTCAATTGCTAGCTAAATTCACCCAAGCAAGGAAGCAATTGTTGCATCACGTTACTCCTAGAAGCGTTTGGGATAACCTACTTCTGCCATAGCAAAACACACCCATTATCAAAAAGCACTGCCAGTTAGAAGTATTTCTAGCTGGCAGTATTTATTTACACATAAAGAATATGAACCAGCAGCAAAGCTTATTCGATGTCGAAGAAACCATCCGTAACAGCAAAAGCCAAAAAGCTAGCGAAATTATTACTCCTAGCACTAGAAAGATACTTCAGCTACTAACCAGCCAAGGAATTAACAAAACTGTAACAGCCAGTCTACTTGATTTAGCAGGAGCAAGTCATGAAATTGTTCAATACATCGTCGGGCCAATTGTAACTCAGCAAAACGGCTGGCAACAGTCAATTCCATCCTGGGTAGGAAAAGCGATCGCAGTCGATAGATTAGATGCAGCGCTAGAAGAGATAGACAAGGGAGAAGTAGGTAAACTCGCCTCTAGCAGCGAAGTTGTTGCACTTATGATGCCAATTGCTTTTGAAGTGCCGCTTTCATCTGAATGGACGGATGTTTACCTCTGGGCAAGTTATGATGCCCTCGTAAGGCACAGACCTTTTGAGAATTTCAAATACAATAAACTGTGGGAGAAAATTGGTACAACCCCGGTTCGTTATGAAAAAATCCGCTCTGATTATGAAACCCTAGCTGCTGATATCCGTTCCCGCATAGTCAAACACGCGGCGAAAGAAGGGTGGGGTAAAAGGTCGTCAAATAAGAACAAACACCCTGTTAAAGCAACTACAACTGAAAGTAATATTCAGATGGAGCAATTATCACTGTTCTCATAACTAATTTTCAGTACTTTTTTCAACACTCTTTTCAAAGTCCTTCCTCTCCTTCTCTGTGAGAGGAGGTAGTTCTTCTTTATAGTAAAAATTGCCTAATTTCTGACACTGATTGACATAAATTCGTCTTGCTGAATCACTCGCCCTCAAGTCCTGACGTAAAAGTAATTTAAACGATTTTTCACGCTCTTTCAATTCCTTCACTGCCACAAGGGTTTCTTGTGATACAGCAGGATTTTCATAAGTAGAAGAAAGTTCCTCACTTGATGAATAAACCTTTAGTTTATTGCCAGCAGGTTGGGTAAGAAGTCGCTGAGTGTTATACGAACGCCATAGACCTAACTTCTCGCGTCGTAGTGACTCAATTTCAACCTCGCCAACTCGGTCTGGAGTACTGCGGCGCACGTAGACAAAACAAGCTTTATCAGCTGCTACAGTCAAACTCACTTTCACGCCATTACCATCAAAATAGAACAAATCAATTAAATCGTTTTCCGCACTAACTTCTCCAAGCTTCTCTTTATTTGATAAATCAGGCAACGCTTCTGGATTTAGTGATGGCGTAGCATTATTAACATTAGCTGAGGATAATGATGAGGTAGGTGAAGAATTTGATTCTATAGCCGAGACTTTATCTTCTTTTTCTGGAGATGAACATCCAACGAGTAAGAGTAACAATCCTATAAATAAGTATTTATTCATAAATATAAATTTGTATTTGTAAACCAACAATAAAATATTAATTATTGCTTCCCATTTAACCGACCTGTTTGATAAAAATCACGCAGACTAGGGAAAGCTTTTTCTAAAAGCCAGTTGCGCCCAACTTCTGATTCCGGAATATTTGAAGCAGCCATGTAATAACCACTTCTGTAAGCAGCTACACCCAAACAAGCTTGTAAGCTGGCTATGGCCCGCGAAGAAGCTGGAATAGCCATCAAATCTTGCAAATGACTGGGATGATAATTTTGTCCTACCAGCATGAAATAAACCAAAGTATGAACCAACCGTGATAAAACAACTGTTCGGTCTTGCCAACGTTCTAAATGAGACTTGATACAGAAGTAATCAGGTAAATCAGCCGCCTGAGATTCATCAAGGAATAAGTCACTCTGGCTTTCGATAAAACTGGAATCTAGACCTATAAACTGTTTGAGAAAAACAAGTGTTTTCCCCCAACGTTCGTGTCCTTCAGTTTGAGGAGAAAATGCACCTTCTGAATACTGCAAACCGTACTTCTCTTGCAGTTGGGCAACAGCCTCTTGATTGATATCACCCTGCCAATCAGATTCAGTAAAAAACTCTTTTAAAATCTCTTGTAAATAGATGGATGAAAACTCATTAATGTCTGGAGATTCATCATCAAAATCGTCTTCGTAAGTATTAATAATAAATTTATCTAACTCGATTTCTAGCTCTTGCTTTCTATTAACTGGTAGTAATGATTTAGCGTCTTCTAATGATAGAGGAAAATCTAAATAAGGATGACCTTTGGCTAAGTAAGAATCACCCAAATCTGCTAAACTTTCAAGCGCGATAGTCCGGGCAAAATACTCATCTTGTGAATGTACGCATACTCGGTCTAGTTCCTTATCCACTAGCGTCATAGTAATTGCCAGTAGGGCAAACCATGACGCATCGTGCAAACAAGTCGGTAAATCAGCAATTAAATCTACTAACTTTAGTTCTAGGATTTCTCCCCAAACGCCTATCCTAGTTGTATTGGAAACATCACAAAAATGCTCTACATCTTCTCCAACAGATGTTTCTCCTAACCAAGTAAGATTTTCTACCCGCAAAGAAGATGAGTAGTCAGAAGTCAGCTGGTTTTGGCTATCCTCATCGGACTGTATCCATATCAAAGCCAAAAGCATTAGCTTACAAATACTTACTCGCTTTAGGAGAAGATATTCAGGCATAAGTCATTACTTGTAATTTTTAGATACAGACCACATTAATTGCGATACCACCATAGCACAGGGGAACTTATCGTTCCTTAGTAAAAACCACAATTTTACGATAAACAAGACAAAAAATAACTCATAAGTATGAATAAAAAAGAATGTGGTTTAAATAAAACAACTCGTCAAAATAATAAATCCTAAAAGAACTAATGCTGACGCAGCAATAAGAGAAATATATAAATCCTCGCGTTATGAACTATATCAACAAAATCATTCTGGTTGGCAGATGCGGACAAGAACCGGAACTCAAATATTTCGAGTCTGGCGCAGTTAAGGCTTCAATATCTATTGCAGTCAGACCACCCTACAGAAGTGAACAAGCCCTTTGGTTTGATTTAGTCGCCTGGGGAAATCAAGCAGAAGTGATTGGAAATTACGTTCGTAAAGGAACCCAAATTGCAATTACTGGCGAGTTTGGATTTGATCGTTGGGCAGATAAAAATTCTGGCACTATGCGGCAAAAACCCGTAATTACAATCAACGCTCTTGAATTGTTAGGTTCACCCCGTAAGGAAGAATCTACATCCACTTCTGCACCAAACGAAACACAGACTGTAGCTAACGCAAATTTCTAGGAAATTACAAATCGCCTATGCAGTATAAATCGTAGGCGATAAATCATCTAATCAATCTACAAACAAAACGAACATGATTCATAATACTGCAACTATCAATCTTAAGTCAGTGAACACTACCCACGACAAAGAAGGTTCCTTGATTGCCTTTGGGATCGCCGAATTCTACTACCGTTCCAAGGAGGGAGTAGTTGCTGACGAGATGCCATTCCGTTCCAAGGGCGCACCCGCCGTCGTTATTAACGAACAAGGGGAAGGTGTACACGGTACAGCAGAAGGATATCTCGATTTGCTAGTTGATAACAGAGGTGATTACAAAGAAAAGATTGCCACATTCGTAATCAGAAACTTTATGTCAGCACAACCCATCAACGAACTCACCCAGGTTAGTAAAACCCCTCACTCGCCAGAAACTCCCGATTTTGCCAAAGAACTACTCGAAGATAACGTTACTTCGACAGATGAAGATTTAGACCAAGAACCTCCGTTCTAGATCCACTTAACTGAATAATGCTAGTACATACAGACTTACTTGTTAGTACTGGCATTATTTTTTTATAGAAATCCAGAATAAAAATCTACTATTTGGTAGAATCGCTGACATCAACTCATCTTATATAGTACATAATTACTGAAATACTTACACAAAAGCTAAATTTAAAACTTTTTTAACATAATTACCCCACGAGTTGGGAATTACCGTTGCCAACTTCATCTGACGGTTATAATTCAAAATCAAGACTGAATGTTTCGCCATCAGGCTCTTCTAGTTTTTGGTCTGTAGATGGCTGGAGAATTGGCTGCTGGAGTCTGTTTTCGTTAGTAGTAAGCGGCGTGAAAGCTACTTGTTGTGTGGCTAATCCAGCCTTTATGAAAACAAAATAGCAATCAATAATAAAATAAAGCGTCTCCAGATAACTTTTACCTAGTTGTTGGGATTCTGCAAATATGCGTTCTCGGTAGTTTTCTTTGAGCCGAATTTTTACCGGAGCTAAGTCTTGTTTATTTGTCATTGTTTGTTATAACTTCACTTTCCAGATGTGTTTGGTTAATTCTTGCTCGTAATGGTTTTTGCCATTTCTAGAAGCCCAAAGACGTTAGCTTCTACCGGGTTGTCCAGTATTTTGAACCCGTTTTTCTCTAATAGTTTCTTGAATCCAGGTAAGAGGCAGCCTCCACCTATCGCCCAGATTTCATCCCCTTGGTGCTTGGCATCAAGTGTCAGATTCACCACTTTTTTTAAGTATTTTTCATACCAATCTTTCAAACAAGTGCTGTATATATCTTTGATATCGATGTCACGGCTGTACTTGGTATGTCCCATTTCCAGACAAAATCGAATCTTGGATGCATCCCCGATTTTTCCCCCATTTAGATGTTTCATTTTTTGGGAAATATCATCAATGAGAACTTCTACACCAATAGGGTAGGCGGTGTGAACTTCTCGTTTTCCCTGGTTGTAACGAGAATACAGAGTCGTGCCATTGCCAAAATCTAAAATGGTTAATTTTTTCGGTAGTTGATGCCCAAATAATGCACCCATCCCCTCTAGTACTATTTTCAGCACTTCTACTTTCACCTCTGATTGTTTGCCAGCAAGTATTGGCTGATATTCTCCACTGAGTACTTTTTGCAATTCGTCAGCCAGACCAACATCATGTAAGCTGACCACTAATTTTAAGTGCCAAGCCTTACGGTGTGGCAGATGTGCCAATGCACCGAATAATGTCAGCAATGCATTATTGACTTTGTTTTCATTGTTATCCGTGTTCCGGTCAAAATAATTTCCTGTACGGAAAGCTGATTCCCCGACAGTGTAAGCAGTACCGTTAAAAACTACTCGTCCGGGTACATCTTCCATGTCGGCATTGGTTATATAGCTTGGTACACGAACTACTTCAAAACCATCGACTAAAAGTTTTAGGCTTCCATAACCGTTATCAAAACCAGCAGGAAAATTTTTTTGCAAGGCGTGAATATTTGACATAGGGATCAAGTCAATACGTTTTGATTTTTGAAAGTTATCTGTTCAGATTATCTAGGGGAGCAGGGGAGAGAAGAATAACTTGCTATGAGTCTTTCCCCAGAACTCTGCCCCTTCCTTCTCTAACCTCAAGAGCTTATCATAACCTCTTGGGGGCTAAGTGGGGTACATTTGCTTAAATGACATTTTGTACCCCACTTAGCGCCTATTTAGCCCCCATATAGGTGTCAAATTTTCCTAAAAGTTCTAGCCTATTCTTGGGGTACATATAGCCCCCACATAGCCCCCATCAGAATTTTTGAAATCTTTTCTATGAACGTAGTAGAAATTAACTTACAAAAAAATAGAGAAGAAGGAATAGAAAACTTTAGTTGTGGTCTAAAGCCCACTTAAAAAAATATTTATTTCGAGACGCATAGCGCGAAATACAAAGCGTCCTTGCTTCAATCCCGCGTTTCAAAACGTTGGTTCCCTACACCCTCTAAAATGGTTGACTGTTTGATTTATACTCTCCTGTCAATGTCTTTGTTATTACAGCAGTTTTCATGTATTTAGACCACACTAATCTTTCTCTCTGCGACTCTGCGCCTCTGCGTGATAAAAAAAGCCGTGGTTCATTTACCTGAAAATAGCTGTAAATTAGCTTCCCGCAAGATGTCTAGCCCTAGCTCTGATACAGTTGGAATTTATCTACGATAAATTGTAGCTTTCCGAGGCTATTGCCAGAGTAAGAGATTGTCTACACAAGACTTGTAAGGTCAATGCAAAACTTGATAAGCAAAACGATTCTCAAGTGCAACGACTACTAGAGCATTCCCCAACTAGGGCTGAACTAGCTATCGAGGTAAATGAAACAGAAGCACAGTTAACCCAAATTCAAAAGCTTGGTCAACTGGCTAAACAAAAAATGATTATCGCCAACCTCCGATTAGTGGTTGCGGTAGCTAAAAAATGTCGCTGGAGTAACCTGGAATTTCTGGATCTGATTGAATAGGAGTCATTCCAAGGTACACTCTGCTCATAGACAAGGAATGAAAGCTTTACGACGTGAGCAAGACAGGATTAAAGATTATTTGGTTTCTTGAAAATTATTTATGTCCAAGGAGAAGGAATCGCTATTGTAGAAAGCACTTCTTCCGTACTCACTCTAATAGCAGTTTGCTCAGAGTTGGGGCATTAAACTTTAACTTGGATGATTGAAGATCGTCCATTATATATATTTTCCAACTACAGGCTCACCCGTAAACTCACAAAGTATCCCCTCTTGGCAATACCAGCACTCAAATAGAATTTGGCTCACTGCTTTGTCGCAGTCTAGAAATCTCACATGCTGAAACCGTTCGGCTGATAATTCTGGTTTGACTCTGCGGGATTCAGGCGAAAGCCATTTGGGTAGTTTAGATAGGCACTTATAGATTACATGGACATCTCAGGTTCAGTAAACTAGGTCGGACGAGATAGCATTAGTCCAACTTTTTCCGAATCTCTTTTGCCTTAGCTTCTAATACAGCCAATAAATCTCTCAGTTGCTCTTGCTGGATATCTTCGACCTTAGTTGCTGAGACATCTCGAATTAGAGAACTGATTTGGTGACTTGGTTTAGGTTTTGTTTCAGGAGCATGTTCAGCAATAGTTTGGGCAACTAGAAAACGAGTTTGAGCGACTGTTAGCCTTTCTTGCAAAACTTGTGATGTAGCATCTTGTCGGATTTTAAGAGCTTTAGTTTCCTCAACTTTTAAATTTTTAGAATTTAGTTTTTGGAGTGACCGGGCATGGTTTGCACCAAGTCCTGACTGTCTAATCGCAATTTTTAAGTCTTCTGAAAGCCGTAAGCAAGGAAAGATATTTGCATCTACTGATGCTGGATTTTGTTGAAAACGTAGTAATAACAAAAGAATACTTTGTTCTATTTCGTCTAAATTAAATTCTTTAATGCCTTCTGACTGCTCTTTTCTAGTTAAAATAACCAATTCAGTTAATTGGGGCAAAAGTTTTTTTGCGTTTAATCTAGCTATTGCTCTCCTAAGTGCTTTAACTACTTCTTCCTGTTCAAATTCCAAAGCTAACTTAGCCTGTTGAATCAAACCTTCGGCTAAATCTAGCTCATTCAAGCCTTCTCGGTGAAGACTAGTTAATAACGTGCGTGCATGTAATTCCTCTTCAGAAAGAACTTTCTGAAGCATCACTGCATCAAGCGTTTCAATTTCTGGCTGTAACTCTTCTGCAACGGATCTCCATCTCCGTTCTCCATCAAAAATGAGATTTCCCGGTAGTAAAATAATCGGCTGTTGTTGCCCTGACTCTCTAATGGAAACAGCCATACTCCGAATACTATCCGAAGTAAATGTTTGCCTTGCTTGTTTGGGATTGGGTCTTACTTCACTATAGTGAATTTTGAAAATCCCAGATGCTTTCAAATGTTCTCGTAGGTCTTCAATAGTTTGATTGAGGAGTGTACGTTCTTCTTCAGCAAGCTTTCCCTGTGCTTCTTCATCTTTTAATCTTGTAATCTCTGCCTGTAAATCTTCTACTCGTTCTTCAAGCTCAAATATCTGTTGTGAATCAGCAGCAGAAGCAAACATTCCAAGTACACTCGGTTTGTTTAATTTTGTCATCGATCAACCTCTTATTAGCTTAAGTTCGTTAACTAGTGCATCAACAATTGGCAGAAAATCTCCTCTTGCCTCTTTGCCTGGTCTGTAAATTCCCAGAGGTAGCCCTCTACCAGAAGCATTAAGAATATCAGCTGATTCTCGAATTGGGCTAAAATACTGAATTCCCAAATTCTTACAGACTAGGGGAAGTTCCTCAACAATACTTCTATGCGCTCCCCAATCACTTTTCCAACGAGTAGGAACTATACCTAATATTTTCGGAGTCGGTTTCAATCTCAACCGCTTGCAGTTGAAATAGTACCACTCAATCATCGCCGCAGCACTTTGAGAAGCCTTGTATTCAGGTTGAATGGGAATTAACACGTGGCTAGAAGCTGCAAGAGCTGTCAGTGGTAAAGGCTCCAATGTTGCAGGACAATCGATAATTACAAAATCGTGAGATAAGGGATAATCACTCAACCGATCTGCAAGAGTATAAGCTCCACGCAGATCCTTTGAAACTTCCCGAATTGTTTCGTGTAATTCTTTTCCGCCTTTACAAACTTGAATTTTGTCAATCTTACCTTGCCAAGCTGTAACTAAAGGCCAGTTCCCATTGAAGTCTGGATGGTAAACATTAGCCATTGTTCCCTGAGTTTTAAATTCTCCTAATCCGCAAAATAATGTCAATGATTCGTTAGGATCGATGTCTAATAGTGCCACTGAATAGCCACGAACACCTAATTCATACGCAAGATTGTATGAAATAGTACTTTTCGCCACTCCTCCAGCGTTTGTCTCAATAGAAAGGGTCAAATTGGCAGGCATAATTTTTTCTCTTTCTTGATTACTATATTTCCGACTCCCAGTCATGAGATAACGTTATATCAGTTTGGGCGAAGAATTTTGAGATAATGTTATATCATTTTTCTGATTTCTCTAACAAGGATTGCTATCAACACAGAGGTTGACTGCAAGTAATATCGACCTAGCTACACAGATTGCCTATTGTGGAATTGTACACAAAAAGAAATATACCCCGTCCAAGAGATATTCACTCAGCACTTGCTCAATCTAATAGTTCCGTAGGAAAGCATTATTGCCTTTGTGCAAGCTGGTTATTGAGTATAAAAATCAACGGCATAATTCTAGTGTGATTTCAACCTTTAAAGCTGTGTCAATCAGTCAGGGCAAACGCATCTAAAGTATAATAATCCTTTAATAGCAAGGGTTTCTGCGTTTTTGAATTTAGCCTATTTTCCGCCAAGATCCTTATCCAGCAAGGGTTTCAGAAATCCCGTGCGTTCGCCCTGGTCAATCAGCAGCTATTAATGCGACTTTTTTGAGCTTATTGAGAAGAAAAATCTTCTGTTGACATAATATAACCACCTTGCCATGAAGATTCTACGCTGAACAACAGTCTTTGTTCAAAGTGTACTCGATTGAAGCGGGATAACAATATTCTCTATCTACCTGATGTCATTATAGAAAGGGGCGCTGCAAACAAGGAATTATTTTCAATCCCCCTAGAACTAGCTATTCTCACCTAACCACGAGTAATCGGCTCATTCATGCAGTGGTTATTGAGAAATTACGTAAAAAGCATTCCAGAAGTGTAGTTGAAGTCCTTGTAACTACACTACTTTTTCTGAGCTAATCAAACATTCTCGTTCACGGCAATAAAGGTACTAGGTCGCTCACAAGGCGTAAAATTATACTTACGTTTAACTTCTTCATCTGGATTATCTGTACTACCTTCAGCGGATTTAGTTAGCAGTACAACTTCAGAGCGAGTATAACCAGTCAACTCATCAAACTGAGTAATCATATATTGGTAGAGTGCCCAGACATCCGCCATCCGATTACCAATACCGGAAGATATCTCATCAGGTATGAAAATATTACCGTGCCAAGATACCTTAATCCCCTCTTTCTGGAAGTAAGCGTCTATTTCTGGACGAATGTAATCCGCAGTCCCTCCGCAAAACACCAGTTCTTCAATATCATCATCCATCTTCGAGCGCAACCATCTGACGATCGCACGCCAATATTCATCTCTAGCAAGCAATAAAGCCTTGGACATCAACTCGCCATCAAGTTGAATTTCATCACCTTTGCGTTTGCGTGAGAGTTTCTGCATCACCTGGGAGTCACAACTAACTCCAGCTTCTACCAACACCTCGATAATATTGGGATTATCAGGGCTTAGTCCTGATGTCTTGGAAGTAAAATTATTCACCAGCCAAGACATACCAAAATTACTGGTTATTCCCGCACCAATTGAACCACTGCGAAAGGTGAAAATACTTGCGTTGCGATAACCAAGCATCACATACATCGAAGCAGGCATATTATCGCCAAGCGATCGCCTACGGTGAAAAAATATCCCACTACCCTCAGAAGCTGCATCATAACGAAGCATTTTTACCCGCATCTTACCTGCTGGTGTATCAAATCCTCGAAACGCATCCTTCAACCGAACTTGTAACTGTTCTTTGTCTTGCACTTCACCGGGCGGTAGCAGGATGCTCAAGTAAGCTGCAACATCATTACCCAAATTCAGCTTTTCCTTAGCCAGCCAAAATGCACCACAAATTTTAGGGACTGCTAGTTCGTACTTTAGCTCCTTCAGCTGCGATATACCCCCAAACCGACGACGAGCAAGCTCTCCCAAGGCGCAATACTCATCGCCTATTCCTACCCAAGTACGAGATTCAGGACTACCTTCTTGTTGAACGCTCTCAATCGAAGCTTTAGCAATATCTGCTACTTCTGAGTCGAAAAGTAAAACAACAGGCTTTCCCTCTGGATACTCCTGAGCGATCGCCTTGGTTTTACTTGCACCCATGTCAATCGTAATTACTACCTTTTTTACGTCTGTTTTCTCCTTAGTTTTGGGCATATCTTTATCTTTTATTACCTTTTACTATCGTTCCCAATTTAACCGAAATGGGATAAATACTGTGGTGTAAAACACTTTCTTTACAGGGTTTAACAGCTTTTTTACATACAAAGTGCCTAGAGAAAAAACTATTATGGCGATGTTCTTCGATGGCGCTACAGCATTCATACTCAACTCCATTGAGTAGAAAGTCCACTGCAAACTGCCGACAACTACAGCAAATTGCCAGAGGGCTAACTGAAGTACCTCCATAGCACTAATACCAAATCAAAACCGTAAATTCTAAGTACATTAAAGTACTAAAGATCACTTTAATACACAATGCTCAAAACACCTCCTAAATTATGACTAAATTACCCCAATCACACCCAAATTCTGTATCAACGAAAAGTTGAATTATTAAATAAAATTACCTTTTTAGCTGTAGTTCAAACAATGCAATTGTTATGATCACACCCCGTATTACCTCAACCATCCCCGCAATTACCCCAGTAAAAAGTATCGCAATTGTGCAGTCTTGTACGATAACAAGGTATGTCAAATGGGGTTAATTACACATTTGCTTTGCTGTCAAATTTTTGATCGCAGCTTTTACAGATGAAATATATGAAGTGATTATTGCAGGCGATCGCACCTCTAAAAATAGAATGCGATCGCCTTTCCAGTTCGGTCAAATATTGTTGATGCACTCGACCGAAGGCTTTGACCAAATATATGGCTGAAACGGTTTCATAGAACCTTTGAGCAATGCAGGTGCTTGAGCGAAAACTCCTTCTAAATGCGCCCAATGGAGAGGTGAAAAGCACCTCCTAACAACAGCGCCAGGCGATCGATCGCACTCCAGGAGATATTGCCCACAACGACAAACAGGACAAGGGCAGGACTTACGCAAGTATCACAAGCAAAGGCAGAGAGAGTATGCTTTTCTCCAACACCTAACCACCGATATCCTTATAATCCCCTCACTCCAGACGAAATCCTGCATCAACTTCTATTTCTGCCTTAGCAATTGGGTCATCCTCATCATCATTAAAGAACCCATCATCTTCGGAATCTTCTCCCACAACATTTGATCCGACTGGTTCTGTCTCAACAGGTAACGACACAGGACTTGGCCCAGTGGAATCAAAAAAAGAAACTGAAGGGGGAACCGAATTAGCTGAAATAGGAGTTATTTCCACGCCATTAGTTCCAACTGTTGGTTGTAACCCAGTTGCACCCTGCGAGAAAACTCCACTATGAGGATTAACAAGAACTATCTGGGGCAACCCCTCCATCCCAAACGTCCGTTTCATCTTAATGATCTGAACTTCAAGTTGCGCGATCGCATCATGAAGGGCTGACTGCAATTCAACACCAGATACCCCCGCAGCAGATAGCGCAAACGGTAAGTAATACGCCCGCAGCGCCTCACATACTAACTCAGTTTGCCCTCGCTTCTTTGACTGGAGATAGCTAATTACTATACCGTCCTCCATATCTTTATTCCGCATGATACGCGCCAACTCAACCGAATCAACTGGCTTACTCGCTCTTGCCATAGCTTCTCTTCTATTAACGTGCAAATCAAGCTTCTCAGTAAGCTATTTGTCAATACTCTTACTTTAACCATACGGTGGGAGAACTCACCCCCGTATTTACTCCGAACTACCCCAATTGACACACTAATTACCCCAATTAAATGAAATTGGGTTTGATTTTTGTCAATCAAAATAAATAATTAACTGAAAAATAAACTCTGACAATCCCCATAATTGAGGTATTCTGAGGGCAAATTAACCCAATTATTTCAGCACTACGTCAAAGGTTAATCAGCTTAGGGAATAACCCCACAATCCTCTCTGCATCTGATTTACTTTGCACTCCACAACAGACTATTGCTGTCACCGTACAGTCCTGTAACTAAGACAAGGTATGTTTAGTAGGGTCATTTTATTACTAAGGCTATTATCAATAAACTAGATTAATTAACAGTGCCTTTAATACCAATCGTCTTATCGTGTATCACAAAATGCTACCTTTGTAGTATATCTACTGTTTGATAAATAAACAGATTGAAAAATAATACCTATAAATAATTGTAATTACGTATAATTTAATTCACGATAATAGATAGCACCCACTACGCGATAGCGAAGCGCCGACCTGTCGGTTCGCACGCTGGCGACATAACCATACAATCTCTACAACCCAACAATTGCATCATTAAAAACAAGGTTTACGGCTTCAGTGTCAGTTACAAGACGAACCATAAGATATTACCTTGTATTATCACAAGTTACAGTACTCTCACTGGCGGCATCTAAATCAAGTATAGTTTATACCAAAAGTAGCAGCGATATTGTCCGCAATTGAGACCATACACTGTTGTCAGATTTTCGGTTATCCCCAACTCCCTCAGTGCAGTCTCTAACTATGCCACTCAGTCCCGCAGTGAAACAAGGTATGGTAAGTAACTCCATAAAGCGAACTAAATCTATCAAGGTCTACCTCTTTGAGCAAGAGAAAACTACCATTGAGGAAAAAGCGATCGCCACAGGGGTAACTGCATCTGAGTATTTACGTTCCTGTGGGTTAAGGCGGGTACTAACAGCAAAACCGTCTGCCGACTTGATAACTATCCGCGCTACTGCTGGAAACCTCAAAAGCGAACTGATGATGTTATCTCACTTAGCAAAGGAAACAAACAACCAGCAAATTTTGGATACTGTCAATAATGCGATCGCACTCGTAGATCAGACCATCGCAGCTGCATTTAACCTAGACGTTCCAGATAAATCAGCCTCAAGCCAAGATAAATAAGGCATTACAGGTTCTATATCCCCCACTTTCAACTCCCTCAATTTGATTCCCGTCATCTATAAAAAACCCAATTTTCTCGACACGCTCAAGTATGTCTTGGGGAAAGATGATGCTGGGATTGTTGATACTAATATGATGGGAACAAACCCAGATGAATTCAACCAGCAGTTTCTCAACATCAAATACACCAAAAAAGCAGTTAAACGGCAGTGTGCCCACCTCATTATCTCGATAGCACACCGCCACAACTATCATGAGCATTTATCAGACAGTCAATACAGCTATGTAGCAAGGGAATATCTCAAAGATATGGGATACTTACCCAAGGAAGAATCATCTGTAGCAGCTACGAGTCAGTTCGTTACAGTACGCCACCACGATCGCGACCACGAACACCTGCACATAATTGCCTCCCGAATTCGGTTAGATGGCAGCTTAGTTAATGATTCCTATGATTATTTCAACTCCCAAGTCTCAACTAGACGCATCGCGGCAGAACTAGGGTTAGAGGTGACACCGACAACGAATAAAGCCGTCGCCTCTAAGTTACAGCAAGAGTATGGCATAACTGCACTCACTAGCCCCAACCGCTCGAAAAGTATTAGAGCAGTCAATAGTAAGCACAAAACCCCAACAAGTAAGGAAATTATTCGCCAAGCAATAGGAGAAGCCATTAAGGATAGTCCCACTGTCTCTACGTTTATTCAACGCTTGGAGGAAAACAATATAGGGGTATTGCCTAAGATGCGGGGAGAGGAACTACTAGGCTTTACCTACATCCATAATGATGTGAAAATCGCTGGTTATCAAGTATACAAACCCTATAGTTGGAACAAACTGCTGTCTGAATACGGAATAACATACGACCAAGAGAAAGATAAGGAAATAATTCAACAAGCTAAAGCCAGAGCAATTAACCGCATAAATACTAATAGCACAAGCAATAATGAGTACTTGTATGCTGATAAACCTACTAGCAGCAGTACAAGTGATAGTAATGGCGATACCGATAGTAACTCCAAAATACTTGACAGTACAAAAGTACTAAATAGTAATTATCCAGATCAAATTTCGATAATACAACCAAAATTAGAAGATAAACCCACGTCGGAAGCAAATAAGGTTAAGAAAAAAGTACAGCCGCATCTGAAGGAACAGCACCCACAACAGGATATTTCAGAAGAAAACCGTCTATCCACTGCTCAACAAATCCTGCAAGAGGAATCTTCCCCTACTCCCCCTTTTCCTAACCTTCTCCCTTCTAACCTCAAACATCTGCCTTCTACAATCACTGACTATATGCTTGTTAGCAATAATTCCCGTATCAAGGGACGGGAGTTGAGTGCCAGTTTAGATACCAGTATTCTGACTGTTTACCGTCATGGGGATAATACTCCTGTGATGCAAACCTGCTATAGTCAGGGAAACTGGTACGAAGAGATACCAACTCGACTAACAACAAACGAAATCGAGCAGATTGAAAGCTTGCGTATCTTTACCCAACAAGCATTAATGAATAAATCGCGATCGCAAAGAGGTAGAGGTATTGAGCAATAGTAAATCTGTTGGTAGAGAAAACTTAATCCACAGTGCCTCTCTGACTGTGGGTAAATACAAAACCGTTGAGAATTAGTATCGTTTCTACGAAGTGTTCAAATTTGAATACTTCGTAGAAACGATGTAGAAACGATATCCTGCTCAGGTGCAAAAATCCTAATATCGTTTATCTCGCCCATAACCCCATAGGAAATAACTCTACCTTGTTCTAGCTATATTAAATTATAAAAGTAACTAGAACAAAACTAAAGGATGTAACCTATGCCCAAGAAAAAATGCGGACTTGGATTTGACTGTGCCAGTATGATGCAATACCCAGGCATAGACTCTGGCGACTGCTTAAATTACAAAACCTGTGGGAGTGCGGTTCAACTAAGCCCCGATGAAGAACTCGAACTTGTTCGTATTCGGGAAGAACAAATGCGCCAGTATCAAGAACAAATTCGCCTGACCCGTCGTTCTGCCGCTATCATGATGCTGATGAGGCGCGGTTGCCCACAATCACCAGAATCGTTAAGTGTTATCCCGGCCATTGAGGCGATCGCCACCACATTAGATAATATTCGTACTGGACTTACCAACTTCGACGGACAGTACATCGCGCCACCTGGTTGCGAACTCCACATCTACAATGTCAAACGGCCGAGTGGTACGTACTCGTACTATAAACTAACCGCCGAAAACGCAATGTTTGCACCTTCAGAGAAAGAACAAGAAGTACGGGTAATTCACCTTAGCCATCAGCATGATGCGCGGTATATAGAAGCACAACTTGGTATCGAACGGCGGAACAAGTTAACCCAAGTGCGAACACTGCTTCACAACGCAAGCACATTGCTTGAGGAAGCAACACGCCTACTCGAACAAACCACAGATATGAACAGTCCAAATGCTACAGTTGAAGTTTTCAACACTGATGAAATTATACCCATCAACTAATAAAACGGTAGAAAGGGAAAATTTACTTCATTACTGCCACAAAATATAGATACTGAAATACAGGATTATTTGTAAAGCTGCTTTACCTACTAGTAGGCTGTGACGGTTACGAGCGAATCGCTCTGATAGGTATACCAACAGGCTAAAAACCGACTAGGGAGAAATGAAAAATGACCATAAGTTTTAGAGAATGGCTCAAACAATTTAACAATCAAGATGCACCCTTTGGTGATTTATGGAATGATGCCACATCGACTAAAAGAGGAAGATTTCAAGATAAAATTTCAGACTCTTGGCAGGGTGACACTATAGAAAGCTTGATAGAGTTTATGGTTAAAAACGAAGCATCATATCAATCTTATGGTGTTCTTAATGAAGCTAATGAGGCGTATCATAATTATTTAGGTTTAGAACCTATAAAATCATCTAAATTGGAAGAATTAGAGAACCAATTTAACGCTAAATATTACGCAGAACGTCTACAGCACTATACAAGATTATGTATTTTATATAGGAATCCTACTTGAATCTTGCTCAGTATACTGAGATGTCAAGCTTCTAGGCAGCTTGATTGTTCAAAAATGAAATAGGAGTCCTATATATAAACAAAATTTAACCCCCCTTTATGAGTTTGATCCCCATATAGGTGTCACAGTAGTTCTGCTACCCGACTATAGTGATGCCCAATTCAGTTACAGAGAGCAATCCACTTTGTTCTAGTTACTTTAAATAAAAATAATAGCTA
The DNA here is from genome assembly GCF_963920935.1 of Nostoc sp. CCY 9925. Lineage (NCBI taxonomy): Bacteria > Bacillati > Cyanobacteriota > Cyanophyceae > Nostocales > Nostocaceae > Nostoc > Nostoc sp. CCY 9925. The sequence continues at coordinate 21,716 of NZ_CAWUDO010000041.1, forward strand.
GAACAAAGGACAACTCCAAATTGAAAAACTACAGAAGGGTAAAAAATTAGGCAGACATAAAATTATCAACCTGCTGCCACACTAATTTAGCTTTCTCTCTCAAACTACAAACATCAGCACAATGGCAAACATTAAGAATGTTACTACTGATTTAGCATTAACCAAGAAGTAATTGAGAAGTTTGTATATTTTTTTCATACTTAAATTTTGAGATCACGCCGAATACGTCTTCAGGAGCCATAATCTAAGTAATAACTACACCAAGATGTATTAAAAATTACATTTATTTTGTAAATAGAAATTAGAAAATTGTTTAATAAATTACCGATATAGAGAAAGTAAAATCAAGCTCTAAGGGTATTTTAGTGCCAAAAAGTAAAAATTTATATTTAAATTTATAAGTTTAATTGTTTATATATGACAATTCAAGCTAAACATTTTGACACTAGGTTAAATCAGTGGATTCATACAGATGGTAATACGGATAATCCAGATTCACTGTTAAAAGAAGAACTTAATAATACCCTAATAGAACATTTCTTTCCTGGGGTAAACTTTTCGTTTGGGCATATGGACGAAAAGTCTACTGTGGAACAATTAATTAATCATCCTGAAGGTCACAAATTATTATTATCATCAAAAACACGGTTGCTATATGGGCCGGAAGAATGTCTAGATAGAATTAAACAATTATGCCCTGACAACAAAGATAGAGGTGCTTACGGATCTATTTTTCTCGGTTCGTGTAAAAATAGCGTCAATAAAGAGTTAAATATTCTAATTGTTGATGACAGTAATGGTGAAAATGGTGGCGTTATTAGTAACGACCAGGCGTATCGGCTAACAGGAGACTGTTACGGGCAAATATCTACAGACCTATATCACGAATTAACCAAGCATCAAAAAGGTGATAAATATCGAGTAATTCAGCACCGCTTCGGTTGGACTGACCAAGACGGAGATGATAATAAATACCGCTTTGGCAAAGGTACACTACGCCCTGCAAACCTTGACCAAATCCTCAATTATTCAGATCCCAACAACTCAACTAAAATTGACTTAATTCTTCCCTTATCTGCATTCAAGGGAACTGATAAAGACAACCCTAATAGGCCAAGCAAGCCCCAAATTCAACCTGGACTGTACAGGCAAAATATCTGGCTAGGGGAAAAATCACAATCTGAACTCGGTAAAACAGCTATCTCGCAGTTACTCGCTTCATTCCCTAACGGACTGAAAGACTTTACCGAACAACTAGAACTTGAAGCCAAAAAGCTGAATGTTGCACAGGACGACCCCCGGCAACTTGCACAACTTTACTGCGAAAAGTACGAGAAACGGAAAGCTTTTCTTGAAGAACAAGCAACCACACTAGAAGAACAAGCAGCAGAAGATCCAACAGTAGCAGAAGATTTAGAAACTTTGCGCGATGGCGCGGGAGCGCCCGCCGTAGGCGATCGCATTGCTACTGACTCTTTCATTTACAAACTTATCAAAGCTGACCTGCAAGGAGAAAGTCAACTTCTTGAAACTGAGAAAGTACAGAGGGAACTGGCCCGGTTCGTCCAAAACGAGTGGAAAGAAATCGCCATCGGCAAGACACTCACATTTGAGCGGGCAATGGTCATTCCCTCCAAAGACCTGCAAAATGGGGAAATCTGCATCCCGCATTATCAAGGCGGGGAAGAAGTTCTCAACTTCCGTTCACCTTTCCTCAACTCAAATGGTCTATGCATCTCAACTAACAAAGTTGTAGAAGACATCCTTGGGCCTGATGGTCAACCTCTCGCAGGTGCGATCGCTGTCTCAGACGAAACAAGCGATCGCATTTATAACCGTCTAAACGAGCAAATTAAATCTGCCCTACCCGAAGCCCAAAGTAAAAATATTCAATTAGAAGGTATTGAAAATTACTTAAATAAAAACATCAGCAAGCTTGAAACTAAAGACAAAATCGAGTTTACCAACAAATTTAATGAGTATATTTCAGAACTAAAGTCAGCTGGTTACGAGCTAGAAATTCTTCCTCAAGAGTCCGAACAAGAGCGTCAGGCACGCGACTACGATGGTGATTGTATTGGCTTTGAGCAGGCAAGCAGGTATCCAAACCTCACTGCCGAGGCAAGGGAGCGCAACCTGCCTGAAAACGCTTACGATCCAACTGTTAAACTCAAAAAACAATCTTTTTACCAGGAAGATGGCAGTCAGCCGGAATTTGAAGAAATCGCCATCCACATGAGCGATGGCATTAGTGTCGGTGTTATCAACAATCACCTGACCTCAATTGAGGCGTTAGAGTCAGAAATTACTATCCTGAAAAACTTTGGTAGTGAAAAAGACCAAATTGAGTACGTACAGCAGGTAGCCAAACACTACGAAGATTTATTTAAAACAGAAGCCTGGGCAAAATCCAAGGGTATTGAAGGGAAGGAGATTCCGACCAAGTATCGCGGTTACATGGAAGAGTTTATCAAAACTGTTCGGCAAGAACCCTTAAACCAGGTCAATGCACTGGTGGCAATGAATACTAACATCAAGATATACCGCGAAATGATTGCCGAGGCAGCATTTCAAAACCAAATTGCAGTTGACCTCTTCAAAAGTGCCAAAAAACCCGAAATGGAAATTATCCGCAACAACAGTCGGATTCTCCACCGGGAGGTTAACTATATTAAGGATAAGAAAAAAGACGTTTATATTGACAATACAATTCAACCCACGGGATACTCGCCTGTTGAATTACTAATTGCTCAAACCAACCAGTATTTTGAAAAAGCTCGTCTCGAATCGCGTGAAATCGCCCAATTTCAAGCTTTATTTAAAGGTGTCAAGTTTTCTAACGAACAGCGATTAATAGCTACTCTTGTCAAAAAAGAATTCGACAAATCCTTTAACCAAGCGAGTCAGCTATCTAGACAAAGAGAAACTGAAAAAGGGCCGTCTGCAAATATTACCCTTGCTAACGGCAATCAAGTAAGTGTAACTAACCTTTTACAGTATGACAACGAATTTATCTGGAAAGCTAATAAAATTACAATCAAGCTATCAGAAATATCTGAAGACAAGCGCAACAGTAACCGCCCACATAAATATGTAGTTTATGCCCAAATTAACGATGAAACTGAGAACAACAAACCCAAGTTTAGGGCATTAGGAACACTTGCTAAGGAGCAAGAAAATAAAGCCGAAGAGATAGGAATTGCACTTGGACAGGAAGTAACGTCTAACAAAATAGCCTTCCAAGCTGAACTAAGCGAAGGTCAAATTAAGCTTCTTTACCAAAAAGCCTACCAGATAGCAGAAGAATTTTACAATTCAATTCCAGAAGGACAAAAGTTAGCAATGGCAGCTGCTACCTGGGCAGTATCAACTACTCGTGAAAGCAGTAATGATAAAGGTAGCGATTACCAAAAGAAAGTTTCTAATTTCGCCTTTGCTGCCTTTCCTGAAGAGATTATCAGTCAGTTAGACACACTCAGATTTAATGAGTTTAGTATCACTGGCTTCGACAGGAGTAGTGAATTATTTCATGAAAATAAACCTAAAAATATTCGATTTAATCTAGCTGAAGATGGAAAAAGTGTCATTGAACTCCAGAACCAGGAAGGTAATTACGAAACATTTGGAAATATAGAACAAAGTAACGCCCGACTACCAATTGGTAGTGTTGCTATTGCTAGCGTTGAAAAAGGTGAAGTATATACCACCTCTGTTACAACCAAAGTACCCGGACTACCAGAACTTACATTTAAAGTAGGTGAAGTTAATAAGTTTGGAAATTCCCAAAGGTTTAATAATGAACCTGTAATGTTAACAATCGAAAAAGTTGACCTTATTCGTGAAGACTATAGCATTTATCTTCAAAATGGTAATAAACCTGAGAAACTAGGCAACATTGATAAGGAATCAATCAAAGAGGGTATTGCTGAAGGTTGGCTAGCAGAAAAACCCGGTAATGGGCAACAGTTACAGCTTAAAATTCAAACCATCATCACCGGACAAAATGCCTATGCAATAGCAGAGACATCTAAGGGAAATTTTTTACGAATTAATATTACTAATCCAAAGTACAAAAAACAGGAGATTAGCAACCAAGCATTTAAAGAAACTTTAGTTAGAGCATTTGATAAAAAGCACGTTTATATTGCTAAAGTTGGTGAACAATCACTCGGCATTATTGGTCAGCATACTGAACGCCTCGAAACCGAGTTAAATAGAGAGAATGTACAAAGACAGTGGCAAAGGAAAGAAAGTAGCATTGTACAAAAACTAATTGATACGGGTATTATTCGCTTAAACCAACAACGAACTAGTATCCCTGTAGAGATTACCAGTAATGAAAGTACCTGTAAAATAACTATTAATCCAGAAACAGTACAGTATCCCGACAAATGGGTTAAGCGCAGCCAGCTTATAAGTAATGAGCGACCTGTGAGAAACGAACAGCAACAAAAACGCAGCCAAATACTCGGTAAAATTAACGAACGTCCTACAATCCTATTCCAAGATAAAGAACAAAAATTAGTAGGGCTTTTAGGATTAGCAGTTGATGAAAATATAGCCGAAAAAACCAAAAACTATCTAAAAAAAGTAGGAGTATCATACGAACAGCTTCCCAGTTCACAAGCTCGGTTAGAAGCCAAAAAAGGTATGAGTGTATTCGTACTCGATGAAAGTACCATTAGTAACGAACTAAAACAAACCTTTATTGAACGGGCTGGTGATAATATCAAGAGTGCAGATACATCATCACAACCCACTCCAATCATTCCAGAACAAACTGTATATTTTTATAACCCAAACCAACAATATAGTTCCCCAGATGGATCGCAGGTAGAAGCTAAAAAAGCTCTCGGATTAGTTGTTCCCGCACAAGACGCGATCGCTGTAGCTACTTGGCTAGAATCAAAATCTACTGAAAATTATTATTTTATTGAGAGTAACACAGCTACATTTATTTTTAATAAAAATGAGATTAGTGAAAAAATAAACCAAGAATTAAATAGTTTACTTGGAGAACCGATTAATATCGGTGAAGTTGATGGATTTGACCGCTACGAACAGCTTAGTGCAGAGTTAAATCAAAAAGTTGCGGCTGAAGGTAGTCTTTTACAATTAAACCAAATTCCAGAAAATAGTGAGTACAAAAAAGCTCTACAAGCACTACCTAACCGTCCCAGAGAGCTTAATCAAGAGGATTCTCCAGTACCAATTATTCCTGCGAACGCTGTACCAGAAAAGAATACAACTAACATTCAATCAAATACTAACGCTACAGTTGCAGGAATTTCACAGGTTTACAAAAACGCAGTTGAGATACAAGTATTAGCAGATACACAATCAGAAGCTAAGAATCAACCAATATTACTAACCAACTCGCGTCAAGCCGATCCAACTAAAGCTATTGAGATATTGGGTAAGGTAAGCGAGGAAAAAGTAGAACAATTGCGATCGCACCTTGAAACCCACTTCAAACCTATACTTGAAAACGATAAATCCAACTACGCACTAGGACGACAAGTTGCATGGGTCGGTGCAAAATGGGATTTAAAAGACAAAGACTTCAAGCCAGGGTTACAAGACAACAAGTTAATGGAACTTGTCAAACAAGTATATCCTGATGCGGATATTGTGCTGGTCACTTACTCCAAAAACCCCGGCGTTGGCATCAACTACCACCGCGATGACTCCTACGCCGCGACGGAAGCCCGCACCATTAATATCGGAAATTCTGATTGGGGGTATCGCGCTGCTAAGGAACGAATGGCATGGACTAGGGAGGAAAATCAGGACGCACAATACCAAGAGTTTAAACTTGAGTCGGGTACAGTAACCCGCTTTAACTGCAAGAACGAACACGCTGCCCTCAATACTGAGGCTGGCAGATGGTCTATCAACATCTGGTCAATTAAAAATGACCTGGGCAGAGAAAACAGCATTCGCCAAAAATTTGAAAACTTCCTCGCCTCAAACCAACCTCCTCGTGCGATAGTCCAAAGCAACAGCGACCTTACCATCAAAACTAACGAGTGGACACCTGGGGGAGAAATTAAAGTAGAGCGCAGTTATACCAGCCTCAGAGAAGTCACTCAAAATACTCCCTCACACTCTTCAAACCAAGTAACTGTAGAAGAAATTATCGCCATTGGGAATTCCACTGCGGTACGCGCTACCAACCCTCAGATTCCAGACAACCCGACTATATCTGGAAAACCAGTACCAATGGTTTATTCGCTGCATCTGCATGGCGAACCTTCCAAAGTACCAGCTGATACAACTATCGATGCTATGCGTGGACACGGTAGGATACACACCACCAGAGGTGTAAACTACCAAGAAACTTATGGTATCAAAGAGGGAGATATTGCGATCGCTCAAGGTAAAAACGGCGAGCAAGTTGCTTTCCGGGTGGGTAAGCAGTACAAAATTACCCCCGAAATGATTCAAGATCCGAGTTACCAGCAAGCCTGGGCGAAATGGGAAAAACATTCATCTAAAGAACTTACCCAAACCCAGGCGAGTAAGAGTCAGCTATATGGCTTATTCATGGAGCCGCTAGGGGATTATGTCAATGGCAAAATTGTTCCATTCCCAGCCATTCAAAAACAACCTGCAACTCCAGTAAATATCAGTCCTGACTCCAAAGATGGGCTTGGAGTAGCACTCAGTCTTGCTACTGCACTCGCAAAAGAACAAGGCAAGCTACAAAACAATTACCAAGTTTCAGTCAATAATAATCCAGAAGCCCCCGCCGGACAGTATGGAGTAGAGAACCACAGCCAAAAACCTGAAGGGGTAGCATACACATCCGCCGAACACGCATTTAACCACCAAAAGCAGCTGTATCCATCAGCTGATGAATACAAGCTAATGGTAGAAGTACTTCAGGCTAAACTCGAACAACACCCCCGGCTAACTGAGGCGATCGCCAAACGCGGAGGAACTGAATGGCTGGAAAACTGTACGGCAGTTGCAACAACGGGGGAAATCCCACGCCAGTCGCCTCTCCTATCGGAGACGCTGCGCGAACAAGTCGGGGAACCCAATCACAGCGCTGGCTCCGCAACGCACCGCCTGAGTAATATAACTAACGCCCAGGATAAACAGTGGGAGGGTAAGGGTAAAGAATCCGCATTTATTCAAGCCCTCAGCGAAGCATACGGCAATATAACTGAAAAGTCACAACAAACTACAGCAAAAACCCAGCAGGAAAAGTCCGAACAGACTGATCGTCCGCTAACAAATCCACTATCCCAACTTGAACCTATAAACGCTGCCGTCGTTGAACACATGAAAAAAGATATTGCGATGGCCCAAATAGCTACCCAGTTTATCGGTAAATCAGCTGCGCCCCCCGAAACACCTTCAAGCACTCGGAATTACGAGCAAGCATGGGGAGAACGCGCCAACACAGGAAATTACTCGAAAGACGACATCATTATGGTATCCGGGTCTGGCCCGTGGCGCGGAGTGACAAGCGAGCTAATTGCCCAAACTTTTGAAAATCAGTATAAACCGTTACTTAGTAAGGCAATAGAAGCGAAAAGCTCTTTCATAGTCGGAAATGCACAAGGGACTGACCAATTAGTTCAAAATTATCTTCAAGAAAAAGGCTATAAAGTAGAACAAACTTCCCAAGGATACGCTGTATTAAATCCTGTAGAAAATACCAAAATTATTACCAACGCTATTTCTTCCAATACACAAGTATCACATAATCCATTTCTTGCTAAAGACAAGAGCATTCTCTCTCCACAACAAAATCAACAACCAAATATTGACCAAGCACTCGCATCACATTCTCAACCCAGAATGCAGCAGGTTGGAGCGATGGATAGTATTATCGAGCGGATGAAAGCTAATACAGTGCAAAATCTTCAAGACTGGTATGTAGCAGCTGAAAAGCTCGGTAAATCAGAAACATATCTCAATAGAATTCAGGAGGTAGCTGATTTATATATCAAAGAAAACATCAGTCTTGAGAACGCTTTTAAGGCGATGGAACAAGATATAAAGGAGCTAAAAAAAGTTAACGAGATGACCAGTCTTGCCCAAAGTTTAGTTAAAATCATTGGACAGGAAGATATCAATGGCATTATGTCAGTACAAACAGAAAAATACCAAATTGCTACTAAGACTCAAGACAAAACTTACTTAATTAAGGATAAAAATGACAATATATTATTATATCTTAAAGAAGGAAAAACCCAAACAAGTAACATCAGTGATGAAACATTACAGGATTTTCAACTCATGAATTCCCGTATCAATAATGCGCTCAAAGATGTCAAAAAAGATTTAGTGGAGAGGTAATTTTAGTATGAAAGAACTAATCGAACTTCCAGTAGAAGGTTTAACTCCAGCGATACAAGCCAGTCTCCTCAGAGAATTGATCAAACAGCTTAACATCCCTGATGATAAATTTGAAGAATCTGCAAAAAAGCCTCCAACTGCTGAGGAAATAAAAGAGGCTGTGCTAAGGTTAAATTCGGAAATTAACAGAATCAGTAAAGTAGTGCAAGATGAAGCAAAAGTAAACTCTACAGAAATTAAACCTATCACTTTTGTTAATCAAGTTAATCAAGAGTCATCTTCACAAGCCGAAGCAAGCCAGTTCACAGGAACCACAATTGAACCAGAGGTTATAAAAAACCCCACAAATAAAAATGACGATAATAATGGCAGCCCAGTAGAAGAGAGTCCAGAAGATAGAGTACAATCTCTTACCGCCGATTCTCAAATTAGACAGTTTGTTATTCCTGTAATTTTAGACCGCTTAGATATATTTGGAAAATCAGATAAAGAGACACAAGGTATCATTTATAAAAGTGAAGAATATACTGCAAGTCTAAAATCAGAAGAAGATTCGCAAACTCTTAGACTTGATAGAAATTTGCCTGATTCCGAAGAAAATCGAGAAGCACTCTTGGCATCTCGTGACAATAACTCAGAAGAGTACTCTATCACCATTAATAATCTCACTAAAAAGGAATTTGAACGTTTCAAGACTCTGTTCAATGAGCAACAAGCACGCCGCGAACAGAGTCAACAACAATTCAAAAACCAGGATTCTGCTAAAGAGCTAGATTAAATCAACCCAAACCACACACCATACATAAAAGCTATAAATCCAAAAATCAGCTTTTTATTAAAACTCAGGGGGGTCTTGGGACAAATAACAACCGCAACAGCAAAATAGTAAAAAGACGCAGTAAAGTCCAACAAACTCGTCGGGTTAATAGGCAATCTGCCTAATCCGACCAAACATAGCATTCCTATCAAAGACCAAACAACAATCTTTTCTATCCATCCTAAAAGTTTATCGCTATTCATAAAAAATTATCTATTCCTCCATCAATTCGCTAATAACTATTAAACCCATGACTTATAAATAAAATCACCTAGTAAATAGATTGCTTAATGAAAAGTACACAAACCACCCAATCACTTTGTAAAGTTTTTACGAATAATAGTAAAAATTTTAAATAAGCCAATTAAGTTATAGTAATTGTAAAGATTAAAAAATTTAAAATAGTAAGTGCTATAAGTATTATTATCAAGGACAATACCAAACCAAAAAAGCATATAATATGAAACCTATTAATGTTGTCATCATTGAAAATGAGAACATATCTAGGATTGGCGCGGCAACAATATTATCTGAAACTGGTAGAATCCAGGTATGTAGCCTTGTCAAATACGGGAAAGAAGGGATAGAAATTGTTGATAAGCAAAAGCCAGATATCGTCATTATAAATATTGATTTACCTGATATCGATGGCATTGATGTAATCAGTACAATTAAATCCAAACACGCATCAATTAAAATTGTGGTTATGACTGCAAATAGCAGCCGAGATACTATTAACGCAGCCATTAGTAATGGCGCAGACTGCTATTACTGTAAAAATAGCGTCAGAGAAGAAGTAGGAGAAAGATTCGTTGAAGCAGTAATGGCTGCATACAATAACGAATCATGGATTGACCCAACTATTAATCGTATTCTGATTGATAGTCTCAGGTCAAATGACACACCTGATAGAAATGCACTAGACTTTTTAAGTGATTTCTCTACTAAAGAAATAACAGTTCTTAAATTAGCTGCTGGAGGCATGAAAAATAATGAAATTGCCAGTGTAATGTATGTTTCAGAAGGTACAGTAAGGTCATATCTACATAATTCATTTATCAAGCTAGGAGTCAAAGATAGGTTAAACGCTATCCGCGAAGCAATCCGCCTGGGAATCCTCAGCTTTACAGACATGAAAATCGAAGAAGAAGTTACTCAAGAAACCCACACAAGAGTCAAAACTAACCAAAAAAGTCAAAAAGATACAGCTAAAACGAGTAATAAGGGATACAAAGGCTGGGTTGCCTAGAAAATTAATCAACTGCAATTATGCAGCCACCTGAATACTTTTTCTGCTGGCGGCAAGTTTTAATGATAACGGCGTTTTTAACATAAATACTACGCGCTACCTTACCTTCATTGGATTTAGCCCAATCTAGAAGCTTTTTATCTTCAGATTGTAAGATGGCAGATCCAGAAGCCGCCTGCTGAAAAGTTACACTTCCAGCAATGGTCTTGTATGTAAAAACACCAATTGCAGTCCCTAAAGCTAGTACAAAACCCAATACCCCGGCCACTTGTGCCAATCGCCAATTACTTACACCCAAGTGAGGCAAAACCCCACCAGCTTGCTTAGTCATCTTAACCAGATCCTTCGCCGCTTCTGCGATCGCACTCTTTTGTTGTTGTATTGCCACTTTAGAAGCACTATTAAGCTTATCGTCTACCATGTCAGTCCAACCCACCACAAGGGAGTCAAGCCTACCTGGTAGCTGCTGCAACGCAAACTGGGTTGTACCTAGTTCGGCGTATAGGTTGAACAAGGGGTCATCAGGCCGAATACCCAATTTCAGTATCCAATCAGTAACCTCTGCTTTTTTTTCTTCAGAATATTCTGCAACAACTTTTTCAACAACTTTTGCAATATTAGTCATAGGTTGTTTTTAAACAGTCAATTTGAAATCTCACTTTCAATTTGGTAAAGCAAATAATTACCATTTGTCAGATTCAACATCTTCAGTTACATCAAGATTGGAAGGACTTTGTTTATTTGCACCTACAGAAGCTAATTCTGCACAGTTCATACTCAACCCTAAATAATTAGAAGTTATCCCACTAGAAACAATAGAGTTATGAAAAGTCTCCATCCAGTTGAATACTATCGAACGTTGAATAGTATTAAGAGGAGAGTTAGTTTCAATCAGTTGAGTATAAGGTAAACCAGTATCCTCAAGCAACTGGTAAAAGTCATTATGCAATCCACCTAAAACTAGTTCCAAGCTGTTTAATTTTTTAATATCAGCTTGGAATTGACTCCCCTCATAGTATCGAAATTGCTTGCCAAAGTAATGATTTTGGATAACAACATAGTCAACCTGACTACCAAAATGCTGATATAAATCCTGAAGATAATCTTCAACGCAGTCTTTACGGTGTGATATCGGGTGCAAGAAAGTAACACGATATCCTAGATAATTAAGATTTTCTATCAGTGAAACATCTCTATCAAAAAACTTGAATTCTCGGAGATTTTGACCTGGCATATCAGTCAAAATCACTTCAATTTTCGGAAACATTTCTAAGTCGAGTAATAACCTATCAGAATCACCTCTAGAGAATCCCAAATGGTTTATCTCAAAGCGTTGTGTTTGATATATCGATAGTTTATTACGATGCCCGTGGTAGAAAACACGCACATTGAGTTGATTTTTCAAGTACAACTCTAGCAAGAGCCTAGAAGCTGTAGACTTACCTACACGAGCATCACCCGATGTAATCACAAAACGCTTTCTAAACATAATAAACTAAGCAAACTACTAAATTAAGCAGCTATATTTTCAGATTGTAAATTTGAATCTTGATTTTTAGCTTTTTCTTTTTCTTCATTTTCCCTAAGCTCTTTAGACTTTTCAACAACTGCTGGATAGTAACAATCATCTGGTTGTATATCAAAGCCAAATAAATTAAATGCTGGCTTGATTTGCGCTTCAAACTCAGCAAGCCAAGATTTAATTCTCGACTTAATCACAATATTTGTTCCTTTATGAGTCTGACCTTCATTAAATGTCAGAGCATGGCGGTCAATAAAGTCGTAGGATTTGTAGAATAAATCTGGCATCACAAGTTCTACTAGACCTTCTGCAAGCATATTTTGACGTAGAAAAGCGTCATTATATCGCTCAAATTTTTCTTCTTCACCATGAAATAAGTTCTTGACGACAATATAATCTACTTGATCTTTACAAAGTTCACGCAGTTTTTCTAGAACATTTATGGAATCAAGAACCCTACTAATCACTGAAACCATCGTAACTTGGCAATTAATATCGGTCTTAAGCACTTCAAAAAATGAAAGCTCTTTGACATAACTTTCAAAGAAACCTCCAGATTGTGCTGGTAAGTCTAATAGTGTAATAGGACAATCGCTCTCATCTAAATTAATTAATAAATCGTCAGCACCACCCCTATGAAAAATATCAATATAACGGATTATAGGTCGGTAGTCTTTTTTGAAATATCTTTCTAACTGAGGATTTCTTAAGTCAGCTTCATAAGTAACACAGGGTAAATTTTTATTAATGTACAGTTGAAATAGCGCTCGTGCAAAGGTGCTTTTTCCCACGCCACCTTTATCACCTGTAACAATTATTAGCCGCTTTTTAGGTTTACTATCAGTGTTTAACGAAATATTATTATTGGTTGTATTATCATCAGACATGACTTTTTTACCCTTATTACTTCTATTTTGAGACATAACAATCCTCTACAAAGCAAATACACTTTGTTGATATAAATCGAAACTTTTAAACATTATCTTGAAGAAGATAATTCATTTATAATAGTTGATAAGTATTTGATATAAGCAACATTTAATGATAAAACTAGTTGATTATACAGGTTCCCAGCAAACCACTTAAAATGACTGCATCCCTCCATCAATCCTCCCAGAATAAATAATTAGAATTACAAAAATGTCAATGCCTGGATCAATTTTAAAATGCTCATATAGTTGTCCTGAAAATTAGCTATATGAGGAAGCCAATAAATACTCATTATTCAATGAAACCTGACTACTCTGTTTTACATAGATTGGTTTTAGTATGTAACCTTTAGCTCAAAAAGCCAATCAACAAAACTTCAATATTTAATCAACATTTGTTGATATATAAATTAGTAATAAATTCCATATAGTTTGCTTTAAACAGGGGTAGTTGGATGTTTATTTAATAAGCTTTATATCTTTGTATAAACTAGTTTTTAATATCTTTAGAATTTGGGTTAAATCCTTATTAAAAGAAAGCTTGATTGCTGGATTGTACCTGACTCACACGATTTAGTTACCTGAATATTGTGAGCAGCAGATGGGCTAGCAAGCAAAGTTAAAAAAGTTGTTCAAATCAGTGTATTTTTGTATTTTAAACCGCGTCTACCTTGAAAACCGTAGTTTTTTTGGAATTAGGGTAAAGCTCAGAACTCAAGCCACGACCGAATAATATACTTTCCTTAAAAACTCTAGGTTTCAAAATGGACGGGGTTTATCTGGGGAAACATCAGATTTTGCTTTAAACATTGACATTAAATAACTGCTAATGTCAAAAGACAATTTGTCAAACTTCTGTTGCATAAAAAAGACGAACCAAACTTCCGGTAAAACCTTAAGCATTTGACTCGTCAAGGTGTTCTGCTAAAGAACTATATAAATTAATGATGTGACTGTCAGCCAAACTGTAATAGACATTTCGCCCTTCTCGGCGATAGCTGACTAAACGCATAGCTTTCAACAATCGCAGCTGATGACAAACGGCTGATTCACTCATTTTCGTCAACGCTGCTAAATCGCAAACACACAATTCTTGGTTTACTAAACCAGATAGTAGACGCAGACGGTTCGGATCTGCTAACACCCCAAAGAGTTCTGCCATCTGCTGCGCTTTATCTGTTGGTAGGATTTGTGACTGAGTTAAGCGGACATTATCTAGATGTATCAGATGGGTGTCACAGGTGGGCGCGTTGTCAGCACTTTGTAGTAGCTCGTTTTCTGACTTGGATGTGCGCTTGTTCATCTCTTTTTTTTGGCTGGCAGCAATGGTAATCAATCTCAATATTAACTAAAAATGTACTTATTTAACAATTGAGCAGTTGTTCAACTGTTGTATTAGAATATTGGTAGTTAACTTTGTAGCCTTTCTTGTCAAGCTGCCATGACTCAAACTCCCTCCATTAGAACTCAAGCTTTGCAGGTTGGTGGTATGGACTGCGGAAGCTGCGCTAAGACAATTGAAGTCAGCTTGCAGCAGTTACGTGGTGTGACCGAAGCATCTGTGAGCTTTGCGACAGAAAAAGTCAAAGTATCCTACGACTCACAGATAGTCAGTGAGAAGACGATTTTTGATCGGATCAAAGCTTTGGGCTATACAGTTGAGCAGAGTCATGAAGCAGCTACCCATCTCAGTCATTCCCATTCTTGTGACCACGACCATCACACTGATGCGGTTCCTACTCAAAGCCTACAAGCTAAAATTGGCGGGATGGATTGCGGCGGTTGTGCTAAGACAGTTGAGGTTGGTTTGCAGCAGATAGCAGGCGTTTTGGAGGTATCGGTCAGTTTTGCAACCCAAAGAGCGGACATATTATATAACCCGCAACAAGTCAATGAAACGGCGATTTTTGACCGGATTAAAACTTTGGGTTATACAGTCGAGCAAAGTGATGAGACTTCCATAAATCACGAACACCAACACCCTCATCCAGTCCGCCAGCAGTCTCAAAATACCGACTTGACAAACTGGAAATTCTGGATTCACAACCGCCGGGGGCTGAGTGTGATTTTAGCAGGAGTAGGTTTAGTTCTGGGTTTGATAACTCAGTATTTGGCGCTACCTATTTGGATAGTACGGGCTTTTTATGGCATTGGCATCATCGTAGCTGGATTTCCCATTGCACGAGCCGGTTTGATGGAGTTACGCCTACGCCGCGCCGATATGAACTTGCTGATGACGATTTCGGTGATTGGTGCGGTGATTTTAGGGGACTGGTTTGAAGCTGCATTGGTGATCTTTCTATTTTCCTTGGGGACGACGCTGCAAATTTTTACCTTTGGTCGTACCCGCAATGCTATCAGTAACCTGATGAATTTGACTCCACCGACTGCAACTATCAGGCGGGGTTCTCAGGAAGTAACAGTGCGCGTCGAAGAAATTCAAGTTGGGGAAACTCTGACAATTCGTCCAGGACAGCGTGTTGCTTTAGATGGAGTGGTGGTATCGGGAAATTCAGCAATTGACCAATCGCCAATTACAGGAGAATCTATTCCTGAAGATAAAGAAATAGGCGATCGCGTTTTTGCGGGAACATTAAATCAAACTGGCTTTTTAGAGGTGAAAGTCACACATACTGCTGCTGATACGACGGTGGCGAAAATTGTTCACTTAGTTGAAGTTGCTCAATCAAGCCGCGCACCTTCCCAGCAATGGGTAGATAAGTTTGCCGAAGTTTACACACCTATTGTAATAATGATAGCGATCGCTCTGGCTTTAATTCCGCCCTTGGTATTTGCTCAATCCTTTGATATTTGGCTTTATCGAGCGTTAGTGTTATTAGTAATTGCTTGTCCCTGTGCTTTGGTGATTTCTACCCCCGTTTCCATTGTCAGTGCTATTGGTGCAGCCACCCGTCAAGGGATATTATTCAAGGGCGGTAATAGCTTGGAAACTGCTGGAAAACTCACCAGTCTTGCTTTTGATAAAACGGGAACCCTGACCCAAGGAGAACCTGTAGTGCTACAGGTGAAGGAGTTGGGGGAAGTGAGTGCAACGCAGATATTATTAATCGCCGCTGCTTTGGAACAACAATCTGAACATCCTTTGGCTAGGGCGATAGTTGCAAAAGCCAGGGAGGAAGGAATAGAGTTAGAGAATCCCCAGAATTTTATAGCTTATCCTGGTAGAGGTATTACCGCAAATTTTGGCACAATGCAGTATTTTGTGGGAAATCGGCGGTTATTTGTGGATCAAGGTATCAGTTTATCACTGGCTGCCGAGTCCCTCTTGGGTGAGATGGAAAATTTGGGACAAACTCCAGTTTTAGTAGGCAATAGCCAGGGTTTATTAGGAGTGATTTCCCTGGCGGATGGCTTGCGCTTGGAGGCTGCGTCATCTGTGCGATTGTTGAAAAAGCAGGGATTGCAACATCTAGTCATGTTAACAGGCGATCGCACTCAGGTTGCCCAACAAATTGCTCAACAGCTTGACATTAAAGAGTATAAAGCAGAACTTTTACCAGAAGATAAGCTGCAAATAATTCAACAAATGCGCCGTTCTGGGATTGTGGGCATGGTAGGTGATGGTATAAATGATGCCCCGGCATTGGCGGCTGCGGATATCAGCTTTGCGGTGGGTGGGATAGATATAGCGTTGGAAACCGCTGATGTCGTACTGGTTGGTGGTGACTTAAGAAGACTCGCTACGGCTGTTGATTTGAGTCGCCGTACCGTAAAGGTAATTCAGCAAAATATTGTCTTTTCGCTGGTAACAAAAGCACTGTTTTTACTTTTGGGGACATTCGGATTTGTCGGGTTAGCAGTTGCAGTTTTAGCTGATACCGGAAGTTCTTTGTTTGTAACGGCGAATGGAATGCGGCTATTTAGAGCTAAACTATCTCAATAAACTACGCTTTGTAAATACCTGGTAAAAAATCGCTGTTCAAAATTAGTAATGGTGATATAGTTACTCCAATCGGTTCTGATGGGGAGCAGCCATCGGACGCAAGGGGGAAAGTCCGGTGTAAATCCGGCGCTGTCCCGCAACTGTGAGCCAAAATTAGGTGAGTCAGGATGCCCGCCGGTTAGAATCAATTCGTTTACATAAATCTGCGAGGTACAGATTATGAAAAGAAAAAAACAGGCGTTAGTCAGTCTAACCCTGATGGGAGTTATCAGTTTTTATCTAGTAGTTGGTTTACCCAAACCCGCCTACGCCATGCACATTATGGAAGGTTTTTTACCCGTGCAGTGGGCGATTTTTTGGTGGATTGTGGCATTACCATTTTTTCTATTGGGATTGCGTAGTCTGACTCGCATTACCCAAGCGAACCCGGAACTGAAACTACTGCTGGGCTTGGCTGGTGCTTTTACTTTTGTGCTGTCAGCGTTGAAAATCCCTTCCGTCACAGGTAGCTGTTCTCACCCAACAGGGACGGGGTTAGGTGCGGTGCTGTTTGGCCCCCTTACTATGTCAGTTTTGGGTAGCTTAGTGTTGTTATTTCAAGCTTTGTTACTGGCGCATGGTGGCTTGACGACGCTGGGTGCAAATGCTTTTTCGATGGCGATCGCTGGGCCATTTGCAGCTTACTGGATATATAATCTGACAATAAAGTTGGGTGGTAAACAAAAAATCGCCATATTTCTAGCAGCTGCGATCGCAGATTTACTCACCTACATTATCACTTCTATCCAACTCGCCCTAGCTTTTCCTGCACCTGTTGGTGGGTTTCTCGCTTCATTTACCAAGTTCGCCGGAATTTTCGCCATTACTCAAGTTCCCTTAGCAATTAGTGAAGGATTGCTAACTGTATTGGTGTGGAACTGGCTACAATCTTATAATCCTCAAGAATTAGAATTGTTGAAATTAATCAAACGGGAACCCCAAGGAAATGAGTCAATCTAAAAAAGGGTTGAGTAACTGGCTGTTGGTAGTAGCTGTATTAGCCTTAGCAGTTGCACCGTTAATATTTGTGCGTGGTGGCGAATTTGCCGGTTCCGATGACAAAGCAGAAAAAGCAATTACTGAAATACAACCTGGATATAAACCCTGGTTTAAATCATTTTTTGAACCAGCTAGTGGTGAAATAGAAAGTTTATTATTTGCTTCGCAAGCAGCTTTAGGTGCTGGAGTAGTCGGTTATGCAATTGGGTTGTATAAAGGACGTTCCCAACAACAAAAACGTGAAGAATGAGCCTGCAAATAGACACTTTAGCTTACACTAATCGACTACGAAGTTTGCCACCAGAACATAAACTAATTTTTGCATTTACTACTCTTGCTATTTCCTTTGCTACTCATCCGCTAGTGCAAATTTTAATGGCGCTTTGGATGGGTATTTGGACAGTTATTTATGCAAGAATTCCGGCTGGTGTTTATTTTCGGTTGTTAATGTTCACCATAGTTTTTTGTTTGACAAGTTTACCAGCCTTGATGGTGAATGGAGTTGCAATTACTGATTTACAAAGTGTCAAATTAGACTCATGGTATGGACTAACTCTCGGACACTTCTATATTTATATCAGTCATAGTGGCAGTAGCCAAGCATTGAGAATTTTAACCAGAGCATTAGCCTCTGTTTCTTGCCTATATTTTCTCATGCTAACTGTACCTTTCACGGAAATATTACAAACTCTGCGTTACTTAGGATTTCCAGTGCTTTTAACCGATTTATTATTATTAATGTATCGGTTTATTTTCATTCTGCTGAACACAGCCAATGAATTGTGGACAGCACAAAATTCCCGTGGTGGCTACCGTACTTGGCAAAGTGGAATGAAAAGTTTAGCACTACTAATCGCACAACTATTACAGCGAACTTTACAACGATATAGTCAGTTCTCTCTCGGATTACAATCACGGGGTTTTGTGACTGAATTTCGAGTTTGGCATCCTCGTCGCTATCGTCCCCAAGCACGATATATCATCGAAGCGATTTGCGGTTGTGTAGGATTAATAGGATTAGAGTTTTGGCGAAATGCAGGAATATTTACTCGAATTTGAGCAGGTATATTACACCTATTCAGGGGCGCAGGAATCAGCTTTGAATGGTCTAACACTGAAGATTCCATCAAGTAAAAAGTGTGCCTTAATTGGTCAGAATGGTTGTGGTAAAACGACATTGTTTCTATTAGCTAACGGTTTATATAAACCTGATTCTGGTGTTGTTCATTGGCGTGGTGAACCATTAAGTTATAATCGTAATTATCTGGGTAAATTACGGCAGAAAGTTGGCCTAGTATTTCAAGATCCAGAACAACAATTAGTAGCTTCTACGGTTGAAGAAGATATATCTTATGGTTTGTGTAATTTAGGTTTACCAGAACCAGAAATTAAAGACCGAGTAGAGCAAGCATTAATTGAATTTGAACTGACTGCTTTAGCAGAAAGACCAGTGCATCATCTGAGTTTAGGACAAAAAAAGCGAGTTTCTATAGCCGATGTGATGGTGCTACAACCGGAACTGTTGGTGTTGGATGAGCCAACTGCATATTTAGATATAAAACATACTCGTAATTTGATAGCAACCATGAAAAAAATTCATGGAGATGGAACCACTTTGTTGATGGCAACCCATGATTTAGATTTAGTCTATCGGTGGGCAGATTGGGTTTTTGTTATGGATAAAGGGCGGCTGATGCTAGAAGGTAAACCACAAGATGTATTTAGCCAGCGTACACTTTTAGAAGAGTTAGAGTTGGGCGTACCATTGATATATGAGATGTTATTTGATGGGCTATCTGCTGAGGAGGGAGTAGTTATAGAACGAGTGCGACAACGGATATTAGAGCGATTTCGTAATTTTTCTTGATTATACAGTTAGAGAATCTCAATAAATTAGGGACAATGCTTTTATAAAAGATCCAAAAATTTAATCATTTCATACAATGAATAATAAGTATATACAGTCTTGCTTTGTGTGATTTTCCACAAAAATTGTTTAGAGTTTGACATCACTTCTACTGAGATTGGTAAGCTATTTTGACTTTGATTAACTTTGAAGCCTGCACGTTTTAAAGCACGAATAGTCCACACAGATGCAATCCCCTCACCTATCAAATTAATTTCTCCTTTGTGGGATGTATGGAGATGAAATTCCCCAGAAGCAACATCGAACTCTACGCCTTCACTCTCAAAAGTATCAGCAAATGCACCACTCAACACCAAATCTTCTGGTGCGCCAACGTGTAAAATACCATTAGTTGATAATAGCCAAACTTTATCAGCCAAACGCAAAGCTAAATCTAAATCGTGGGTAGAAAGGAGAATCGCCTGATTGGTTTCTCGTGCTAACTGGCGTAACAATTGCATAATTTCCACCCGTCGCGGTAAATCTAAAAATGCTGTTGGCTCATCAAGTAACATCACAATAGGCGACTGAGCCAAAGCACGTGCAATCATGATTTTTTGGCGTTCACCATCACTTAATTCGCTAACTTGGCGTTGTGCTAAGTGTACTGCTCCTACAGATTTTATTGCCAAAGTTACTATAGCTTCATCTTCGGGTGTCAAATTTCCCCACCAATCAGTGTAAGGATATCGCCCCAAGCTGACCAAGGTGTAAGCTGATAGCATTCCGACATCAACTTTCTCGGTGAGTACCAAACTCAGACGTTTGGCT
The DNA here is from genome assembly GCF_963920935.1 of Nostoc sp. CCY 9925. Classification (NCBI taxonomy): domain Bacteria; kingdom Bacillati; phylum Cyanobacteriota; class Cyanophyceae; order Nostocales; family Nostocaceae; genus Nostoc; species Nostoc sp. CCY 9925. Next base: position 42,165 of record NZ_CAWUDO010000041.1, read on the forward strand.
AATTCTTGTGGTGCTAACTTGTAAATATTTTCCCCCAAGAGTTGGACTTCACCTGATATTGGGGGTTGCATTCCGGCGAGCGATCGCAGTAATGTAGATTTACCCGCACCATTAGGGCCAAGTAAGCAAACCAGTTCCCCAGATTGCAGAGATACAGAAATATCCGATGCAACACACCGAACAGTTTTTCGGGATGTCTTATAACCAATAGTCAAGTTATGAGTTGTTAAAATCGAGTTACTCATTATCAGAATAATAATTCATAGCGAATTAACCTTAAAAACACTTTGCGTACCTCTGCGCTTACCTCCCTTCGGGTTCACCAGTCGCCTGCGGAGGGAAACCCTCCCGCAGCGCTGGTTCACCGCGTACCTCTGCGTTTCAAAAATCTTAAAAAGACTTTTGGGAATTACGCCGCAGAATTACCCAAGTCACAACAGGAGTTCCAATCAAAGCGGTGACAGCATTTAAAGGTAAAACCATCTGACTTACCGCAAGTTGAGAAAACAAATCTGCAAACAATGCTAAGATTGCACCCATCATTGTTACACTAGGAATTAATATCCGATGGTCGGAAGTATTGAACAGACTACGGCATAAATGGGGAATTGCTACACCTAAAAATGCAATGGGGCCGCAAAAAGCGGTAATTGCTCCAGCTAATATAGATGCACTGGTAATAATAGAAAATCTGGTTTTTTGCACAGTTAAACCTAAACTACGTGCATAAGATTCACCCAGTAAAAGTGCATTCAAAGATTTTGATTGCAACACTGCTCCCAATAAACTTAAAAGTATCACTGGAATTAAAACAACTAACTGTTTCCAAGTCACCCCAGCAAAACTACCAAAAGTCCACATAATATAACTTTGAATTCGTTCTTTTGAGCTAAACTGCAACAAAATACTTACTATTGCACTAGTAGCGTAGCCCAACAATAAACCTAAAATCAGTAGCGTCATTGTGTCCTGCACTCGGCGAGAAACAATTAACATCATCCCTAAAACTGATGCTGCGCCGAGACTTGCTGCTATGACTAAACTAAAATCGCCGAAGTATCCCAAATCGGCTAATAATGTTGGTGTCGTAGCACTTGCTGTCAGCACAACTAACGCTACACCTAAACTTGCACCAGAACTAATACCCAATACAAAAGGCCCAGCTAAGGGATTTTTAAATAGGGTTTGCATTTGTAAGCCACTCACGCCTAAAGCTGCACCAGCTAAAGTTGCAGTCAAGGCTTTAGGTAGGCGAAATTTGAGAATAATATGAGTCCAGGTAACTTTTTCTGGTTCTTGTCCAAGCAAAATTTTTATTACTTCATTAACAGGAATATCAACTGAACCCAAAGCTAAGTCTAATAAAAAAGCCAAGATTAAACTTATAAGTATAATTAAGAAAATAATAGTTTTGAAAACCGGAGTTTTTTGGGTTATTAGTGGAATTTTAAATTTATATTTTTCGCTGAACATTATTAATTAAGTTTGTGGTAATAAAATAGTTTATGGTTAGGTAATATCTCTGGATGCAGTATTTTCATTAAGTCAGATAAAACTATATCTGGGTTACTAATTCCGCCTTCCCAGTAATCATTACCTCCACTTTCATTGACACGGGCATTATTATTGTAAAGATTGCCTGTTTTCACAGCTTTAAAATCAGCATAGCGATTATCTTCAGCGACTAAATCCTTTAAATTCTTCCAAGATTGGCTAAAATTCAACCAGTAATCAGCATTGGCTGCACGTTCCAAAACAACTTCAAAAGATAAAGGTAAACTACCAGAGGATTTATCATCACTCCAGAGATAGTTTGTTCCTGCATCAGCCAGATATTTAGCTACGTAACTTTTGCCTCCAGGCATATACCAAGTTCCTTTAAAATTGAACCCTACGAATACAGTTGGACGATTTTTTACAGATTTAGCTTTTTGAGCTACTTGTTCATATTTATTGGCAATTTCACTAAATATTTTTTCTGCTTGCTCGTCTTTGTTAAAAAACAGAGCCGTAAATTTTAACCATTCGCTTCTTCCCAGTGGTGTGTCTTCCATATATTCAGAATTTATTGCCACTTTCAAACCCGCCTCTGTGAGTTTGCTATAACTATCAGTTTGGGAATTTCCAGTACCAAAAGTTGTTACCAAATCAGGATTTAATTCTAGTACTTTCTCTATATCCACATTTGAATTATCACCTACTTGTGCTAATTTTCCGGCTTTGATTCTCTCGACTACATCAGGAGTATTGACCTGTTTACTATTACTAATACCAATCAGTTTATCAACTACACCTAATTTGGCTAGGTGAGGTAAATGAGTAGTAGATAGAGAAACTATGGAATTAATGGGAACTGTAATTATCTGTGCTTGATTAAATCCTTTTGGCGTGGGAGTTCCACATTGGACTAAAACATATTGAAAACCTGTGTTAGTATTCTGCCAAGGATTTTTTATAGTGACTATTTTGTAGTGTTTATGATACTGTACTGCGAAGCCTGTTGCGTGAGTAATCTTGATTTTATTAGGGAAGTAATCAGTATTGGGGTCATATTTTTGAATGCAGTCGTTATTATTGGTATTTGTAGAGGTATCAATTGCCGTACTATGGCAAGCAATAATTAAAGTTGCAATGAGAAAAAACTGGTACAAAAAAATAATGGGTTTTGAGTGAGTCAGTTTTACCAATTTCATAGGGTTTGAGGAAATATAATTTTTCTCACGCAGAGACGCGGTTCGGCTTTGCCGTTCCCGCAGGGTGGCGCAGAGAGTTAGAGAAGAAGAGAAAAGAAGATGAACTAAATAAAATCTGTTTTATGTCTTCGCGTGAGATTTTTAAAAATAGAAGTTATGGGGAATCTGGTGGATAGCAATTTTCAATAACTTTGTTACCTTTTAGCAAATGTTCATTGACAATAGTTTCAGCTACACTTGAGTTAACGCGAGTGTACCAAGTTCTATCATCAGAATAAAATACTACTGGCCCTTGTTGGCAAACTTCCAAGCAGCCAGATGTTCTCACTTCCACATCTAAACCTGCATTTTCAACTGCGGATTTTAAAGCATCAAATGTGGGTTGCCATTTGCGTGAAGGAAGGCAGCGAGTAGAAGTGCAAACTGAAATATAAGAATGCTTCAGGGGATTTTTGCTAAACGGGATTGGTTGAATACCCAATACATAAATATCTCTTAATTCTTGATACAAAGCTAACTTTGATAAATCAGGTTTACCTTCTGGTAATAAATTTTCACCATCAACGAAAGGATTCGGTAATAAAATCGTCATCAATTGTTCATCTGCACCATTCCAAAACTGAATTCCCCAACTTCTGGGATTCCCTTCTGCATTAAACCGACGATAAAAAGCTGCACGACTAACTTGACGCTGCTTCCTGACTTCTACAGGGGTTCTACAAAGAGGCCCACCAAAATTAGTATCAATACACAAATGTAAATGCCAGCCTTCAGTGGCTACCGTCAAATATCCATCGTAGAGAATACAAAGTTTTGGTGCAGCATTAAATTCTAATTCCAAAACACTACCTTGGACAATATGCCCCACCCCTACCTGTTGCCAATTCTGCTCAAATAAAGTGTAAAGTAACGATGACAAAACATCACTTACACAATCAAAATATTCATACTCAATTGTCCCACCTGTAGACAACGCCTCAGTCACAACTTGATTTACTGGTGTAACCAAACAATTAAATTCACTCATCTTCAACTCTCCTCTGCGTGAAAAAATTCTTAACCTTAAAACCTAGAACTCAACCCAACCTGAAAAACCCTCCCCCCATCAGGAAAACCCGGAAACAACTGATAACGCTGGTTAAAGATATTATCTACACTACTTGTCAGTATCAAACTATCACTTAAAGGGACGCGCATTTTGAAATCTAAAGTAGTATAACCAGACAAAAACTCTGTATTATCGTTATTCGTTGGATACCCATTCAAAGAATTCATGAGCAATCCTAAATACCAACCTTGAGGATTTTCATAAGAAACACCCAAATTTAATTTATCCGCACCTGCAAATCGTAACTCCTTATCAACTTCCGCCGGATTAGAACTTTCTAAAATGCGCGGATCATTAGCTGTATAATTAGCAAAAGCATAGATATTCTTCGCTAGCTGCAAATTCAGAGAGGCTTCAATTCCTGTAGTTCTAACTAGTCCGATATTTTCAAAAGTACCTGTATTGCCATTCACGGGTGGTGTCAACCGCTTAAAGACAATTGTATCGGATACTGTGTTACTAAAGAACGTCAAACGTAATAAGCCTATATTACCTAACTTTTGGTCAATGCCAATATCAAAACTATCACCCTTTTCTGGTTTAAGTTCAGGATTACCAATATTAGTAGGATTATTGTTAAATAAATTGGCAATGGTTGGCGCTCGAAAGTTTTTGATGTAGTTTGCTCTGACTGTTGTGGAGTCAGAGACTGCTAATTTTGTACCTACAGATGGTGATGTAAATGAACCATTTACCAAGCTACTGAAATCTTGGCGTACTCCTAAATTGATACTGAAACTAGAAGTAAGATTATTTTCATATTTAGCGAAAATGGCTCCTTGACTAATACTGTCATTGTAATTTTCTCTATTGACATTACTGCCATAATTAAAGGTGGTATTACGCACATTTGCATTCCGGTAATCAAAGCCATAAACTAAAATCTGATTTTTGGTAAGATTCCAACTATGTGTGGTTTGAATACCGTAAGAAACTTGGTTAGAATCAAACCGATTTTGAGATGAAAGTGCGCCACTACGGTTATCAAAACGAGTATTGAGAAAATCAGTATAAACTCTGGCTGTTAAAAGTGAATCATTACCATTCCCTAATTTGGAATTCCAGGTTAAATCAGTGAGAACTTGGTCTGTGTATTTGCGATTATTGTCGGTGAAAGAATTGAAAAAACCTTGCCCAAATTGGGGTTCAGGAATTGCTACCCCTCCTGGTACTCCTTGTTCTTTGCTTAAGTATAGGCTTGAGAGAGTTAAGGTATTACGTGTGCCTAAATCTGCCTCTAGTTTGACATTAAAGTTGTTAAATAGAGCATCATTATTTGTTCTAGTTCCTGTAAAATTGGCTTCAGGGATTGTAAAAGGATAATTATTTTCTGCTTGTGTACGGTTGTAACCTACAACCCAAGAAATTGCACCCGCTTTCCCACTATTTTGAATACTTTTTTGGTTTAGTCCATAAGCACCAATATTAATTTTGGCTTCTGTTGTAACTTTCTCTGTGGGACGACGAGTGACAATATTAATTACCCCTCCTATCGCATCAGAACCATAAAGAGTTGAACCTCCTCCTGGTAATACTTCGACTCTTTCAATATTATTAGTGGTAAATTCTGAGAGGTCAAAACCACCGCCACCAAGATTATTAATCGGTCTACCATCAAGCAATATTAATACTTGATCGGTATTAGAACCGCGAATAAATTGACCACTTAAAGCATTAACTTCTGTGCCAACAGTACCATCACCCAAGATACCAGGAAGAAATCGCAGTGCTTCTTTGACAGTTCTTGCACCCTGCGCTTCCATTTCTTCACCCGTAATTACGTAAACGGGACGGGTGGAATCTTTTACTGTCCCTTCGCGGCGAAAGGGTGAAAATACAGGTTCATTCAATAGCTTGTCGATGACTGTTAATTCAATATCGGGTTCTGTTTCTGTTGTGGAGGCTGGAGTATTTTCAGGTGTTACTTGTGCAACTGGTTGTAAGTCTCTTGCAGAACCTTCATACTTAGGAAACTCAGATATTTGTGCAACTTGATTAGCAATCGCTACATTTCTTCCGCAGACTATCCCATAGATTGCGGTAAAAACAAAGATTTTTGAGAAAAATTCACAATAAGTAACTGTACGGGAAGTGGACATGAAACTCCTCGTTTTCAGTAAAGACAGGTATTTATTTGTGCTATGAGTTTTTAAGATTTAGGCTTCAACTAGCTTGCTACAATGCATTGCCATACCTAAATCATGATGGATACTATTTGGATAGCAAAAAAGACTTTGTGGTATTCCTTATGGATACCCAAATCCCTATAAGACAACCAAAAATTAAGTGTCGTTACTAACAGCGAAGCGAATTAGTAAAACTTGCAGAGGGTACTGTCTTAAAACAGTATCTGTACCCATGAAATTTATTAATCAAATGTATCATCTGTGCCTCGCAGATAAATGTTTTGTGTCTAGAGTGAGTCGGCGGGCATTCTGACTAAGAGACACGTTATATTCGTCTCATTACAGCTGCGGGACAGCGCCGGATTTACACCGAACTTTCCCCCTTGCGCCTGATGGCTGCTCACCATCAGAACCGACAGTTATTTGTCACATTACCATAGTTATTGTGTATATGTAAATTTAGTCAATAATAATTTTGATTCCCCATATTACTTACTGAATATAGAATTATACTTGTGCTACAGTTAACACTCATAAAATAAATCCCCTAATTATCAGGATAGGGGACTTTTCACACACTCTAGATTTAATTTTGTCCAGAGTATTACATTTCTAAGAAGTATTGTAAGACTTTAATTTTGCTATTAAAGCTCTATACATAGCAATTGGGAAAAAGCGGTAAAACTAGAAAGCTTGTTTTTGCTTTTGGATGAGTCTCATTGTGTTTTTGCTCCTGTTAAAAGGGTGTGCGGAGGTTGGAATTCTGCCCATTCTTTGCATACAGTTTGGTAACATTGCGGTGGTGTAATTGGTAAATTAGTTAAATAGAAAAAAGCAGCTTGATAACCGTATTCCAACAAAAAAATAACATCTTTTTGAGGATTATATTTATCTAAAGCTTCGAGAATATGAGCATTCATGAAGTGTCTTTGCAACAGTACAGTATCGGGTGCTGCTAACCAAGCATTTAAGAAAGCTGCGAGATTTTTACGCGGGATAAAATGCGCTTTAAATGTTTCGCCAGCCATACCTAAATGCACAGAATTAGTGCTGCAAATCACGACACCACGTTCTCCTCCTAAATAACCTACCCAAGCGTTGTAACCAATTGCCAATAAATTAGTGGCTATAAAATTTTGTTGCCAATCTTGGGTGTTTATTTCTGGGATCATCTTTAATTAATCTCCTTTAGATAACTGCCAAAGTTGAATGGAATAACACAGATGGTTTTCAAAAATAGCGCGTGCTGCTAATCCCTCAGCAATTGGCTTTTCGAGCCAACGCTTAAATGCCCAACGTCCGATCGCGTATAATGGTGGGAGTGCGATCGCTACAACATCAGCAATATATTTAACTGTACTCAGCCCAAAAGTACGAAAGTTATCAACACACAAGTCAATCGTTGGTGCAACTTGAGTGGAGATGTCTTCAGTTTTGATTAACTTAAATCCAGCCTGTTCTAACGCCGCTTGGAGTTCACTGGCGACATGACAATTAGAAAAAATACCTTCTTGGTATTCGGCATCAAAACGCATCATATCTGCAAGCAGCAAGTAGCCACCGCTATCCAGTAAACGAGCCGCACCTTGAGCTAAATCGAGAGCAGCAATATATTGGCTGCTCTCACTGAACAGAATTAAGTCGTAGGAGTATGATTTGTGAAAATCTTCAAATCTCGTTAAGTAGAAAGGTACTTGACTGTTGGTATTTTTAATAAACCTCTCTTGCTGGAGTGCGTCGGGTGCTAATCCCTCAACAATTAAACCGCGTGAGCACAAATATGCTGCGTTACCTCCAATACCACAGCCTACGTCAAGCACAGTTTTTATACTTTCTGGGATAAAACTCAAAAGTTTGGCTGCATAGCTTTCCTGCGCCACACGCAGGCGAGTTAGAGTTAATTCTTCACCTTGAGTAGGTAATGGCTCCCAGTACCCGTAATGGAGATAGGAGGAGTTTGTGAGTCCCATGTAATAATCTATCGCTGCATTTTGGTAGCGAGTTGCTTTGGGAATATTGCTTGATTTTGGCTTAAGCATTGGGACTAAAGTAAGTTTTAGGGTATTAGGCTTGGTTTAAATTCTGACCATCGCTTGCAAACTTGTTCGTAGCAATCGGGTGGAGTAATTTTTAGTTGGTGTAAAAAATTAACCTCAATCTGAGGTTCAGCCTTTAGCACCAGAAGAATATCTTGATGGGGATTGTATGTTGCGATCACCGGGGAAATTGATGAAATCATGGATGAGCAGATTGATTGCGATATAGCTCCGCTATCCTGAAAAGAACGCAAGTAAAACCTAATCAGATCGGAGGGAAGAAATTGCAGGGTGAAGGAAACTGTATCAACACTTGTATTTGTCGGGTGAGTAACTTTAGTATCCACATCACAAATAACAACTCCCCGCCCAAATGACTGAAATCCTTTCCATCCTGTGTAACCGATTACCAGCAGATTATTATGAATAAAGCTATTTTGCCAGTAGCCGAAATTTCCTTGCCAAACACTATTGGATGGTCGCATTGACTTCCTCCCCCAACACCAATGATTCAATGCGAACCTGCTCAAGCTCTCGTCCAATCAATACTAATCGCGTTTGACGGGCTTGGTGGGGTTGCCAAGGACGATCATAAAAGTAGTCAAATCGATTACCGACACCCTGTAATACCAGACGCATGGCTTTATTTGGAACTGCTACAAATCCCTTAATTCGATAAATTTCTTGCTGTTGCACCAATGTTTGCAAGCGTTTGACTAAGACAGTCGGCTCAAATGCCTGGTTTAGCAGTAGTTGCACTGCATTAATCCCTTCATCATGTTCATGTTCAGCTTCGGTGTCGTGGTGACTGGGGCGACTATCCAAGTTGTCTTCTACAGCAGCGTTAAAACCGAGTAACAAATCGCCACTGATTTTACCGTCCTGGCAAGGAATGACTTTTACACCAGGGGATAAGTTCTGCTTTAGCCAATCCTGCACCCTAACTTGCGTTGGTAAATCAACGCGATCGCTCTTAGTCAGCAATACTAGATCAGCACAAGCCAGTTGATCTTCAAACAGTTCCTCAATCGGTGTTTCGTGTTCTATGCTAGAGTCGGCTTGTCTCTGTGCTAACAGAGCTGCTAAATCGCCTACATATTGATTAGTTGCCAACGCTTCACAGTCCACCACAGTAATTACGCTGTCAACTGTAGCGCCTGTGCGAATCTCCGGCCAGCGAAATGCTTGCACCAATGGTTTTGGGAGTGCTAGTCCAGAGGTTTCAATCAACATACAGTCTAGGCTCGCGCGTCGCTTCAGTAATTCTTGCATCGCTGGGAGAAATTCCTCTTGCACCGTACAGCACAGACAACCGTTAGTGAGTTCAACAATATTACTGTTGGAGTCTTCTTCATCGTCACAAACTTGGCAATCACGCAAAAGTTCGCCATCAATTCCGATTTCTCCAAATTCATTTACCAAAACAGCAATGCGTCGTCCCTCATTGTTTTGCAGTAAATGGCGAATTAACGTCGTTTTGCCTGCACCTAGAAATCCTGTAATTACTGTGACGGGAATTTTTTGCATATAAAGTGTGTCGTTTGTTGATTAATTTTGCGATGTGTAGGAAGTTGTTCAAACCGCAGATATCACTACAGTCAGCAGGCGTTAAAATCCAAATATTCATAACTAGCTGCGATCGCCCAAAACAAAACTTAAATTCGTTCTTAGTACAGGATTTCACAAGTTCGTAGCGAATCCTCTGCGTACCTCTGCGCTAACCTTCCCTACGGGACGCTCCGCGAATGCGTTCCTCTGCGTTTAAATTTCAATCCTCAATTCGCGCAAAGCAGTACTTAGTTAAAGTGGTGTCGGGTTGGCTACCTAACCAAGCTTGAGGGATTTTGGTTGGCAAAGTTTCTGTCCATCAATTCTGTGCGTGAGTTTGCCCGCACAGCCCGAAACATTCCAAATCGGCACAACCCTGCACCAAAAGCCAAACGCATCAGTAAAAGCGTCGGTACTTCGCGCACAGACTTGATGAAACCAGACAGCCCAAAACGCACCAATCCCTCTGGTCGAGCCACTCCTTGCCAAATCGAATCGAACCAAGAAGGAAGGGTTTCTTGCGTCCAGTCTGCCGTAATTACCTCCCCCTCAACTAATTTTGTCCCCACCAAAAGCTCGGAAAAGCCTTCAATGCTGGAAAAAGCTGGATGAGACCACTGATCGAGAAGTTGCCGCATTACTGGTTTCTCCCAAAAATTTAAAGGTTTTTGGCGATCGTCCCTCTGATTCCAGTCAGCTAGAACCAACACTCCACCAGGCTTTAGCACCCGCATTAATTCTCTAGCAAAAACGGTTTTATCTGGCATGTGGGGGCCTGCTTCAATCGACCAAACCACATCAAAACTGGCATCTGGAAACGACAATGCCATCGCATCATCGACCGCAAACTGGGCATTTAGCCCTTGGGGTGTTAACTCCTGGGCGCGGTTAACCTGAATAGGGCTGATGGTAATCCCTGTAACAGCAAACCCATAATCTCGCGCTAAAATCCGGCTGCTGCCCCCAATACCACAGCCAACATCTAAGACAGTAGTACCAGGAGGTAATTTTTCTATTCCACCCCATTTAACCATTTCATGGACAAAATCAGATTTAGCAGCCAAAAAATCCTTGCGTCGTGGTGGCGAACCGTAATGACCGAGGTGAATGTGTTCCCCCCAATAAAACTCTAGGATGCCGTCAAGCGTCCATTGATCGTAGGAATTGGCGACTGTGGATGAGGATTGATACTTGCGGGCAGTTAGGAAATAAGCCGCAATTCCAATTACTAAAAGCATCAGAAAACCAATTACAGAATATAATAAAGTTGACATTTTTTTGAACGTTTTTGTACACCTATTTGAGTCGATCTAACGGTTTACTTATTGCTGCTTGTCCCGAATCAGACGAGCGATGTCGTAACCGTCCGACGGATGCAATCGCAATATAAATCATCCGATACATCGACATTGCAATGTTTTGAACATCTTGAATAATTTTCCCTTGAAATAGACTGGGCTTGTGTTTATCTTGGGGGAGAGCCGTTTGTTTGACAAAGGGGTGAATAGCAGTAGGAATCTTCCCAGTTCGGTGAAGATAGAATTTCGGCATGATAATTAACTGAAGTATTAATTTAGTAACTTAGCAATTTCTCTGCGTGATTGGGAAAGTATTTGTTCAGTGGTGAAACAGGACTATGTATGTCATACACGCCATTTACTACCTGTTTTGAACAACTTCCATCTGTTAGTTAATACAGCGTTTTTTTGTTGTTGTGACTATTTGCAAGCGATACTCTCATAGGGAGTGGCTTATAGCGATCGCTGCATCTCAAGACACAACTTGTACCGGAAATTAATCGCTTACCCTCTCATAGAAAGTCGTAATCTGTAGCGGATTGATATGTGGGGCTATGAAAACGTAAAGCTGAGTAGTTGTAGAAATCTTCATAAAAATACTTATCTGTGCCTCGCAGATGTACAAAATTTACAAGTTCACTTCGGCGGGCATTCTGACTCACAAGGCGAACCTTGATTACAGCTGCGGGACAGCGCCGGATTTACACCGGACTTTCCCCCTTGAGTCTGATGGCTGACTCCCAACAGAACCGAGTTGATATTGGTCTAATAATAGCATGATTATGAATTTAATAATACTTAAACTGACTGGTTGCAATAGCTACCATTTTTTAGTGGGATTGAGACAAAAACAACCAAACAAGAACCTCAAATCTATATACAGAAAGACTTTAATATCGTTTTATTTAGTTTCTTAATATATCTAAGTTTTGGGCTATTTTTGAGCATAAGGTGTATTTCTCTTACGCTGCATGGGTTTGAGACTTGTTTTTCCCTCAAAAATGTTTAAGTCCCGCTAAATGCACAGTTACTAATAATTGATTCCTGCAAATTAAAAGAAGTCTTGGTTATGTCCACCAAGACTTCGGATATATTTATTCAACTTAAAACCTGAAGCCAAGTTTTTATCCCAAATTGCTGAAATAGATTGCCCAAAGAGTTCCTGTTACTCCCACAGCAATTAAAAGGTTAGTAAAAAACTTGCCTAATTCAGTTTCTTCTCCCAGTACTTTATCGTCTTGACCTGCACTGAAAAATAATGACCAGGCTTGGTTAACGTTAATTGTTGCAAAGTTGTTGAAATTGGGGCGAAAAACAACGGGGCCAATTAAATCTTTTTTAGGGAAATCAAAATCAGTTTTCATAGCTATCCTCTGGTAATTTTCTATCGGTTAATTGAGTGAAATTCTTAAATATTCAGATTTAGTTATAGGTTTGTCAACCATCCGATTAAGCCGTGTCCTGTGACAACTTCTACAGCTATGAGTGAGACGAAGCCAATCATTGCTAAACGACCATTTAGTTTTTCAGCATACTCAGTAAAGCCAACTCTTGGAGTTTGGTCTACATAAACTTTTGGTTCGATTGCAAAGTTGTTGAGTTGACCGAGTTCGTTCATGGTAAAACCTTTGCTTGTCATGTCTTTTTTCCTTTACTTGCTTATGTAACCAAATATAACAATATGTAAATATTTTTTACAACTACTTGACACGAATAAAAATTACGGTTAACCGTACTAAAAAATCGAAGATACCGTATGTACCTTCTCGTAGCGTCTCCTTTGTGGGATAATCGCCTCTGACAATTTAAAGAACATGATCGGTAGGACTTTGGTCAGGGTTTTTAACCAATCCGATATAGCAAGAGGGCTGTATACCTTGTGAATGTGTTGCTTCTATGCCCGCAAGTTGGTTATTAGTAATACGCTCAATAAACTCAAGGCTGCACTAATAATAAACATAAACGTATATCCCGTAGAACTGGCGATCGCACCACTCAGAACTGAAGCAGCAATTCCGCCAATGTATACTACTGACACCTGAAATGTATAATCAGTAGCGGCTGTTGCAGGTTCGCATTTATCCATCATGGCACTTAGCAATGCAGTATATGCCATACTTTGGGCTGCATTGACTGTTATACTCACAGCATACAGCACAGGTAAACTACTGATACCAATTGCAGGTATGATATACAAAAGTGTCACCATGCTAGCAGCAAAGCCAAATAGAGCTAGAGAACGTAATCTTCCCAAGTGGGTAATCAAAACTCCTGCAATCAAAGCACTAACAATACGGACACTGTAGCTGACAATACCCAACATTAAGCCAATATCTGAGAGCGACAAACCTCTATCAACAAAAAGTGGACGAAGCATTGTACCTGACATCATTTCGCCTCCCATATATAGCAATACTACGAAAAGCCACGGTAATGCTTTGGGACGCGAGAGAAAGTTGATAAAAGGTTGAAAATAAGATTTAAAAAAGTTTGATTTCTGAGGTTTATTACTAACTTGTTCTTGATACAGTAGTATTGGAATCAAAGTCAATAAAATTACGACTGACATAATTATCAAGCTATACCGCCAGCCGATTCTATCTAGTAAAATCAGCGCTCCACCTCCACCAATAATAGCGCCAAAAACATTTCCCCCAGCTTGAATAGCGTTTCCTAATCCTCTTTCTCGCGGTTCGAGTAAATTTACTGCTAACGCATCAGTGGCAATGTCTTGGCTGGCGGAGAATAAAAAAGCGAGAAACATGCAAAAAACTAAGATATTGAAATTCTCTTGAATATCAATAAATCCACATCCAAATGTTACAAGTGCTAACAAAAGTTGAAAACAGATAATCCAACCGCGATAATGTCCTAACTTTGGCAAACGGTAGCGGTCAATAAAAGGCGACCACAGAAATTTTAACGCTGAGGGAAGAATGAGAAAACTCAACAAACCAATAGCATTAAGCGACATATTTTGTTGTCGCATAAAAACAGGTACGGTTTGGATAAAAAAGGTTGTCGGAATGAATTGAGTAGTATAAAGTGCGGCGAGCAGGATTAATTTAGCAAGCATGGCAATGTGCAGAGAATAAAAAATCAAAAATAGCGACAGGAAAGATAATTTTTCCCATCGCTACAACAATTAAATTAGAAATTAGCTTTAACTTGCACGCCATAGGTCACGGGATCGCCAAATCCTGCGGTTCCATCTGGTACTGGGAATAAGTATCCAGAGGTGATGTAGCGAGTATCAAACAAGTTGTTTGCATAAAGGTAAATGCCATATTTCTCAGCTTCGTAACCGATGCGGGCATTTACTAAGGCATAAGGTTCTTGCTTGATTTGGTTCGCATCATCAAAATAAGTAATCCCATAACCACGTAATTCTGCACGAGCAAATAAGCCTCCCGGACTGCGATATTGAGCAGCTAAATTATAGGTAAATTGTGGGGATAGGGGAACTTGATTATTGCTTAGGTCTACACCTGTATCGGAATTTAGGTAGTTTTTGTATATACTATCTACATAACCAACTGATGCAGTTAAATCGAATCCCTTAGCTGGTTTGGCTTTCAGTTCAAATTCTACTCCTGTGGCTTTAAGGTCAACATTGCTAACTCTGCCAAAAAACCCACTCTCGTCATATTGCAAAACTTGATAGTTATTTACATCATTGTGAAAGACTGATAGGTTGGCAATTAAACGATCGCTCAACCAAGAAGATTTCAAACCGACTTCATAACTCCAGGTTTTTTCTTCCCCAAATCGAAGTTCTGCTTCGCTATTGGCGCGATAGTTTAATCCACCCGGTCTATAACCTTTGGCAATAGTTACGTATCCCATTAAATTAGGATTGAATTGATATTTCAAACCGAAGCGGGGAATCAATTCATTGTTGCTGACTTTTTCATTGTTAAATGCCGGACGCTGGGGAGTTAGAGTTCCGTCAGCGTTTACTAAATCATAAGTACTATCTGAAGATGCATCACTAGATTCGTAACGTAAACCAGCAAATACAGTTAATGGTTCTATAAGCTGATAATCTACTTGTCCAAATACCGCGTAGGTTTGACGATAATCGTCTCCAGTACGTCTAAATCTTCCAAATCCAGGAAAGTCGGTTTGAGCATCGCCAACGTTAAAGTCACGAGATTCGTAGTAACTACCTAACAACCATTGAAAACGCTCTGCCGTTTCTGGAGATTGGAAACGTAATTCCTGCGTCAATAATGTGGAGCCAATACCATCAATAATTTGTACCGCTCCTGTGCTTCCCGGAACAACGTTTTCTTGACGGGTAAAACGACGTGCGGTGATAGATGTGGCTCGGAAACCCTCACCGTTATAACCGATTTTTAAAGCTTGGGTATTTGTATCTAGCTTACTGTATCCTTCGGTTTGTAAATTAACCTCGAATGGGTCAGGAGGATTTAACTTGTTGTAGGTTGGATTACCATCATCTGTAAAGCTGTTATAGCTATTAAAAGATACTGTCCAATCCGGTGTAGGTGTCCACAAAAGTTGCGCTCGTGCAGCTAGGCGCGATCGCTCGCCTATTTCATTACCTGTGGCTAAATTCTTAATAAATCCATCCTGTCCTCTGTAGGCTCCCGCAATTCGCAACGCTAGTTTCTTATCGTCAACCAAAGCATCGTTGAGAGAGAATTGGAATTGGCGGCTGTTATATCTACCGTAACTTGCACTAACTCGTGTTTCTGGTTCTGGCGTTGCTTGTCTAGAAATGATATTGACGACCCCACCAGAACTATTTCGGCCGTATAGCGTACTTTGAGGGCCTCTTAGCACTTCTATTTGTTCTAGATCGAGTAAAGCCAAGTCTAGAAAGCCGTTATAGTCAATTGGAATATCATCGATGTAAAAGGCTACGCTATCCTGAGCAGTAAGGAAATTTTGATTGTTCAAACCCCGCAAACTATAATTACTAAACTCTGTACCGCCAGAAGATGTGGGAAGAAAGTTAAAGTTGGGCGTTTGATTGGCAATATCAATTAAAGAATCGATTTGAGCATCTTCTATTTCCTGACGAGGTATTACCGTTACACTAATGGGTACATTCTGTGCATTTTCCGGTCGTTTTTGTGCGGTAACAACTAGTTCAATATCTGGGTCATTAGGTTTTTGGCTATCGGCTGATGGTTGAGTTTCAGGTGTTGTTGGTGTCACCCCTAAAACTAAACCTTCATCGCTGTCAAATAGTTCGACTTTTGGAGCTTGTGTTGTCCCCATTATAGTAATTTGGATACTATTTGCATCCTGGTTTGCCGCTAATACTTCCGTAATTCCTGCAACTGGCTTTTCTTGACGGAAGGTATTACCACTTGCTAAACGCAGTTGTGCATTGGGAATATTTGCAATAAAGGTATTACCTTCTATTTTAGTTGTGGCTTGTAGCTTGTCAGATACAGATGTTTCTAAAATAACTTCCAACCCACTAGCCGTTTGATTCAACTTTATCCCTGTTACTAAAAGAGTAGACTGCTCTTGTTGAGCTAGCCATTCCTTAACACTTGTGTGAGGAAGATTAATATCTGAAAGTTGGGGAATTTGACGATCTTCTTTTGTTGCAGCTAAAGCTTGTTGATTTGTAAATATGGTAATTATGATAGCTAGTCCTAAATTTCCCAATAGATACAGTTTCCTCATTTAATCCTCACACCAAAAAAGTAATCTCAAATTGTCAATAAAAGTTGACAAAATTAAAGCTATTAGTAGCAAATAGACTAAAGCGTTTATATGCTAAATTGTTTGGCTTTGTGGTAAATGTGTCAAATGACAAACTGTCAAACTTCTAAATCGCGTTCTAGCTTAAAAATTACTTATTGATTAATTATTCTTATGATCGAAACCAGTTGATTGATATACCTTCAGAACTCTTAATAAACAAGCATTTAAGATTAATTTGACTTATTGTCAAATATCAAAATTCTTCTATAGCAAAATAAAAATATATGAGATTAATTATCAATAAACACGCTAAAGATAAATAGTATTATTTAATACCGTAGGTTTTTTATACGTATTCAAGCTTGAAAACAGATTATAAACAGCGCATCTAATCTCTGAAACTTTTGCTGGACAAGGATATTGATGAAAAAACAACCTAAATTTTAAACCGCCCAAACCTTGCTATTAAGGGATTATTCTACTTTAGATGCGTTGAAATTGATACTTATTGAGAGTATATTTTTTAACTTCTAATTAATTTGAAGAAAAAAAATCAAATAGTCAAAGCTAATATGTATTACTTTATACTCATTATGGTAAACAGATTTTAGATTGACAATACTCTAAAATCTGTATTAGCTTAAGCTATAGGATTTTAAAAATGAAATGAAAGCAGTGAAATTATTAGACAATTTTAGTGTTCTAATTTGGTAATTTTAGTAGAAAAATAGATAGAAAATAGTTGATAGTATGCACACAAAAGTAGCTTTAAAGCTGAAAAATGTGTGTAGAATAATGTAGTAAATGAAATTTAAAAGCGCAGAACTTATTCAGTCAATTTGCGGAACTTAGTTGAGTATCTGAATAAAAAAAGCAAAATCTTTACTTTATACGGCTGCTAATAATAGATTCACATAGCTTGTTACGACTGCACAAAAAAACCTGAGCAATTTTCTGAGAAATGTCGATGATGTATAACAGTGAAATAACAACGTTGGCAGATTTACCGCGCGTGCAAGCACGTCAAGTTCCAGACGCTAGGGCATTGATATTCAAAGATAAGTCACTTACCTATATACAATTAGATCAAAGAAGTAATCAGGTCGCAAATTCACTATTAACCCAAGGAATTCAAGCAGGTACGCGAGTAGCATTTTTAGCTAAAGATTCACTTAAGACGTATGAAATTTTATTTGCTTGTTGCAAAATAAAAGTTGTTTTTGTACCGATTAATTGGCGTTTAGCTGCTGCGGAAATCAGCTATATTCTCAGAGATGCTAATGTTGAAATTCTTTTTGTTGGGGCGGAATTTTATCAGTTAATAGAATCGATTAGAAATGAGATTGATGGTGTTAAAACCATTATTCCCTTAGAAAAAATTGACGGCAATTGCCTGAGTTACGATATCTGGTCTCAGGAACATAGTGACGCTCCACCAAATGTTACTGTTGCAGCCAATGATGTAGCCGTACAAATGTATACTAGTGGCACTACTGGAAGACCTAAAGGTGTCCAACTAGGACATTACAGTTTTTTTGCGATCGCCAAAGAATTTGCTCAACGAGGCGAAACCTGGATAAATTGGAACGAAACTGACAAAAGTTTGCTTACCTTATCTTTATTCCATATCGGGAGTCTCTGGTGGGCTATTCGTGGTTTAGCATCAGGAGCAGAAAATATTGTCTTAGAAAATTTTATCGGCGTTGAAGTTCTCGAAGCGATTGAAAAGTACCGCATCACTAAGACATTTATGGTTCCAGCCATGATTCAAGCTCTGTTGAACGAACCATTATGCCAAAAAACAGATTTTTCATCACTAGAATACATTATTTATGGCGGTTCCCCCATAGCTGAATCATCACTCAAAAGTGCGATCGCTACATTTGGTTGTAATTTTGTGCAGATATATGGAATGACGGAAACTGGCAATTGTGCTGTCTCTTTACCTGCACAAGCTCATACATCTACAAATAAAAACATCCTCAAAGCTGCGGGTAAACCCTTTCCTGGTGTATCGATAGCCATCATCAACAGTGAAGGTAAAGAACTATCTTGCGCTCAAGTGGGTGAAGTTTGTATCAAATCTCCTGCAAATATGATTGGTTATTGGAAATTACCTGAAGCTACAGCAAAAACCTTAGTAGATGGCTGGATTCATACTGGTGATGCTGGTTATTTTGACGAAGAAGGTTACATTTACATTTGCGATCGCTTTAAAGACATGATTCTTTATGGTGGTGAAAATGTCTATCCAGCAGAAATTGAAAATATTTTATACGAACATCCAGCCATCAGAGAGGTAGCAGTCATCGGTGTTCCAGATGAAGATTTTGGAGAAGCAATCAAAGCGATCGTGGTTTTAAAAACAGGAATGAAAGCAACCGCACTAGATATTATTAATTTTGTCCGGGGTAAAATTGCTGATTTTAAGTTACCGAGAAGCGTTGAATTTACTGAATCTTTGCCAAGAACGCCTAGTGGTAAATTGCAAAAGGCCAAGATTCGGGAGAAATATTGGCAAGGGTATGAACGTCGTGTGAATTGAAAATGGGGACAAGGGGGACATACTCTCTCTGCATCAGAGGATGTTTGAAAAGTCTCCTCGTCGGTATTAAAACGTTTTCGATCCCCCTAAATCCCCCTTAAAAAGGGGGACTTTAAGGATTTTCCCCCTTTTCAAGGGGGGCTAGGGGGGATCAACCAGTGCTTAAAATCACAACTAACCACTTTTCAAACACCCTCTCAGGTGCGTCTTCTTCTCCCAATGACAAATGACCAATGACAAATGACCAATGACAAATGACAAATGACCAATTCTCAAGTTCCACTTTGGAAACCGCTAACTGTACGCAACTTCTTACTTCTGTACATTGGTGAGACTGTTTCGCTTCTAGGCGATCAATTTTATATCGTTGCATTGCCTTGGTTAACAATACAGTTAACTAACTCTGGGATCACGTTAGGTACTGTGTTAATGAGTGCAGCGATTCCCCGTGCTGTTTTGATGCTGTTTGGTGGTGTGGTGAGCGATCGCTTTTCACCACGATTAGTGATGTTGGTTTCCAATGCTTTACGTGGGTTACTAGTCGTTTTATTTGCAACCATCGTTGCGTTGAAAATGACTCAACTATGGCATATTTACTTTTTTGCTGCGGGCTTCGGCATATTTGATGGCTTTTTTATACCTGCATCTAAATCAATTATCCCCAGTCTGGTATCAAAAGAACAGTTAATAGCAAGTAATACCTTGAGCCAAGGAACTTCCCAACTGATTTTGCTAATTGGGCCGGCTTTGGGTGGTTTGTTGATTGCAACTGCTGGTATTGGAGTAGCATTTGTCATTGATGGGATAACTTTCGCCATCACAACTATCACGCTTTTGCTGATGAAGGGAACAACAGCAAAAGCAACAGCATTGAATGGAGAATTAAATCAAAATTCTGCTTCAACTAAAAAAGCTATGAATTTGATTGCTGGTATGCGTGAGGGATTTTACTACGCATGGCACAATCAGCCTTTGAGAATCTTTTTGCTGGTAATGGTAATCCTAAATTTTCTATTTATTGGGCCATTACAAGTTGGGATGACTTCACTGGCTCATAGTCGCTTCCCAGGTGGTGCAGTAGCTTTAGGAATATTGCAATCAGCTTGGGGTGGTGGTGGGTTAATTGGGACACTCACACCTCAATTTGTCAAAAAGCTTCCTAACATCGGAGTTTTACTGCTGACTATTGCGGGTGTTCAAGGCTTTGGTTTATTTTTACTTGGCTTTATTGGCAATATAGGACTAGCTAGTATCACAATTGCAGTGCTGGGATTTTGCAGTTGTATTTTTACTGTGGTAGGAATTACTTGGATTCAGAAACAAACTCAACCTGAAATGTTAGGAAGAGTTATGAGTTTGGGAATGTTTTCTGCTTTTGGTATTGCTCCTGTTTCTTTTGCTTTAGCTGGTTTCTTAGTTAATTTAAATCTGACAATTATGTTTACTGTTGCGGGTAGCATCATGCTAATTACAAGTCTTTGTTTGGCAGCAAATCCATCAGTACGTAAGATTAGTTAACTATAAAAATCCGGTTTGATTTATTAACTTTCCCATGAAGCGAGTGAGAAAACTATGAAAGTTCAATATCAAGACAATCAGCGAATGGGAGTTGTTGTTTATGACTTTAATCATAAAACTGCTTCAGATGGAGATATTGAGGATCTTAAGCAACTGATATATGAATACAAAATTGTTGTACTCAAGGAGCAAGATTTATCACCTGATGAGTATTGCGATTTTGGGTATCGTCTTGGGGAGATAGAAAAATACTATCAGCCAATGTATCACCATCCAGAAAGGGAAGAGATTTTTGTTTCCTCCAATGTTTCTGACAATGGTCAGCAAGTTGGAGTTCCCAAGACTGGGAAATTTTGGCACGCTGATTATGCGTTTATGCCGAGGCCATTTGCATTTTCAATGGTATATCCTCAGATCCTTCCTAGTAAGGAGCGTGGGACTTACTTTATTAATATGTCCAAAGTATATCAAAGTTTACCAGATGATCTTAAATCCGTTGCCAATGAGTCGAGTTGTTATCACAGTGTCAGACGTTTTTTTAAAATTCGTCCTGAAGATGTTTATCGTCCAATTTCAGAAATATTAGACGAGATTGAACGAGTCACTCCTCCCGCAAAGCATCCAACGACCTTTATTCATCCCATTACAGGAGAAACCGTCCTCTACATTACCGAGGGGTTTACTTATCGCATAGATGATTCAGAGGGAAAACCGCAAGATATAAATGTTCTCCAAAGGTTGTTGACTCATTCCGGTCAGTTAGACAAAAGTTTTAAATATCCATTAATCGAACACCATGAATTTGAATTAGGGGATGTGCGGATTTGGGATAATCGCTCTTTAGTCCATTGCGCTCACTATGCTGCAAATTTGGAACCAGCGGTCACATTTCGATTGACCTTGCACGATAGCTATCCATTTTATCAGTTATAGAGCAATTGTATTCTCACTGCATTTAAAACATCTCACCAAAAGGCGTAGCTGAATTTGAAATTTAAAAATTAACTCTTCTCAACTCTTACTCTCTGCGTGAGTTAAATCGACATTCTCAATCCGCAACATCCAGCAAAACAGTCATTTAACTAGGATAAAATATCATGTTAAAATTTCAAGATTCAAGTCAAAAAAGCGCCCAAGAAAATAGCATCCACTTCAATAATGATGATGTCTTACTAACACAAGTCCTCAAACCTTATAAAGCTCATTGTCAGTATCTTAAATTTGCTGAAATAACTAAAGAGGGCGATCCTCAGCATGGGGGACGTGTAATCGGACGATGTGAATTCTCGATTTCAGAATCATGTTATATCGATGACACTGGTCATTTTAATTCAGTAGAGTTCAATATTTGCTACAACCAAATGATGTATTATGTCATAGCTAAATCTGTAAAAGAAAGACTGATGGCATCATTTCAGTCGTGGACTATGGCAGATTATTGGAAGAAACAGCTACCGGATGTCTATATTGTGGATTTTGAAAGTTCCTTTCGACGTGCTATGCAGTCTTCTCAGTTTTGGGGTGAGATTGAGTTTACTAATATTCGGATTAAATCTGGGATGATGTATATAGTTACTAAATGTCGTTATTGGGATGATAAAGATGGTAATTGCAGTGGTAATGTGAAATTAGCTATTGTAAATTATCCGCAATAGTTTAACTCTAATTAATCCATTTTTTCACGCTCTAGGCGCAGACAAGAGAACGCAAATAAGAACATTATTTTGCTTAAGTAGCATGTCTAAAATCGCATTTTTCACAACTTATATTCAAGACGAAATATCTAAAGTAATTGGCATAAACGCATCTGAATTGGATGTGGAAATGTCTTTAAATTATTTAGGGCTTGATTCATTAATTGCTGTCAAACTCAGAAATAAGTTTAGAAAAGACTTGGAATTAGATATTCCAGCAGTAAAATTCCTAGAGGATACTAATGTTGCAAATTTAGCAATATTAGTCAATGATTTGAGTGAAAATGCTGACTCAAAAATAAAAAATGATGATGAGTGGTTGGAAGGAGAATTATGAATTTAGTTGAGTTTCTCACACAACTCTCGCAACAGAATATAGAATTGTGGATGGAAGATAGTAAACTGCGTTATCGTGGTCGTAAAGAAGTATTAACTTCCACAGTTTTAAATCAAATTAAGCAGCATAAAACAGAAATTATCGATTTACTGCGCCAAGGTTTTCATACTTCTAAATCCTATCCCCTGACTCATGGTCAGCAAGGTCTATGGTTTTTGTATAAACTTGCACCCACAAGTGCAGCTTATAATGTTGCTTTTACAGCTCGCATCTGCTCCCATTTAAATATTCCGGCTTTACAACAAGCGTTTCAGAAGTTAGTAAATCGTCATCCAACTCTCCGCACAACATTTGCACAAAAAGATGGCGAACCTTTTCAACAGGTTCATGAATACCAAGAAGTTGATTTTGAAAATATTGACGCTTCAGTTTGGAATGAAGATGAGTTGACAAGCCAAGTAATAGCAGCATATCAGCGTCCCTTTAATTTGGAAAAGGGTAATTTATTGCGGGTAAACTTATTTACTTATTCTGAAGATAATTATGTAATATTACTAACAATACATCATATTGTTATTGATGGTTTTTCCCTGGGAATTATTCTTGATGAGTTGCGATCGCTCTACGAAGCAGAAAATACAGGTCGAGTCATATCTTTACCTGCTATTAAGTACCAATATCAAGACTTTGTACAGTGGCAGAGAAATATTTTAGCAAGTTCTGTGGGCGATGAACTGTGGAATTACTGGCGCGAACAATTAGCGGGTGAGTTACCCATCTTAAAATTACCAACAGATCGACCGCGACCACCAATTCAAAGCTATCGGGGAGCTTCCCATACTTTTGAGTTGAATCAAGAGTTGACTTCTCATCTGCGAGGAATGGCGAAAGCTCAAGGAGCAACCCTTTATATGACTTTGTTAACCGCCTTTCAAGTGTTGCTTTATCGCTTGTCAGGTGAGGAAGATATAATTGTGGGTGCGCCTATTGAGGGGAGAAGTCAGCCGGAATTTGCCGAAACTGTGGGCTTTTTCGTGAATATGCTGGCTTTGCGGGTAAATTTGGCTGGGAATCCGACATTTTCTCAGCTTTTAACTCAAGTACGCCAAACTGTATTGGATGCGATCGCTCATCAAGATTATCCCTCTACTTTACTAATTGAGCGATCGCAACTCAACCGCGATCCGAGTCTTCCTGGTCTTTTTCGCGTTTCTTTTAACTTGTTTAAGGTAAGTGAAATTGCTCAAGATTATGAATTATCTGTATCTGATAAAACCCAAATTAGAGAAGATTGGGGTGGGTTAACTTTAGAACCTTTTGTGATTCCCCAGCAGGAAGGACAGAATGATTTAGTGTTCGACATGATGGAGACGACTGAATCATTAATTGGTATCTTAAGATACAACACCGATTTATTTGATGCCACGACAATTACCAGAATAGCGAATCATTTTCAAACTTTACTCCCAGGGATTATTGCTAATCCCCAACAGCAAATTGCTTCCTTACCTCTGCTAACGGAAGCTGAAGAAAATCATTTGTTGTGGAAGTGGAACAACAACCAAGTTGATTATCCCCAAGATAGAGTCATTCATCAGTTGTTTGAGAACTGTGTGAAGCAGCAACCAAACGCTGTTGCGGTGGTATTTCAAGAACAGCAACTAACTTATCAACAATTAAACAGCAAAGCCAATCAACTCGCACACTACCTGCGTTCTTTGGGAATAGGTAAAAATCAGCTTGTGGGAATTTGTGTCGAACGTTCCCTAGAAATGATTATTGCATTATTAGGAGTTCTGAAAGCAGGTGGAGCTTATCTACCTTTAGATCCTGCGTATCCAGAAGAACGTTTGAGCTTCATGCTGCGTGATTCTCAAGTATCGATATTGCTGACTCAACAAAAATTAGTAGCGAGTATAGCAATTGAGGAATTAGCTGTAGTTTGTTTAGATCGAGATTGGGAAGATATTTCCCAGGAAAGTGAAGAGAATCTAGTAATTAATACTACATCTCAAGATTTAGCCTACGTGATTTACACATCAGGTTCTACAGGTAAATCTAAGGGAGTGGCGATCGCTCATTATAGTTTAGTCAGTGCGTTTTATGCTTGGAAAAAAGCTTATCAACTCCAGTCTTTGACTAGTCATTTGCAAATGGCGAGTTTTGCTTTTGATGTGTTTTCAGGGGATGTAATTCGCGCTCTTTGTAGTGGTGCTAAGTTGGTTTTATGTCCGCGTGAGTGGCTGTTGGAACCGGACAAGCTGTATAAACTGATGTTAGTGGAGAAAATTGATAGCGCGGAGTTTGTTCCAGCTGTGTTGAGAAACTTAGTTGAGTATTTGCAAAGAACTCAGCAAAATCTCCACTTTATGAAATTGTTGGTAGTCGGTTCAGATAGTTTGTATGTCCAAGAATATCAAGAATTTCAGCGTTTTTGTGGCGAACAGACACGTTTGATTAATTCCTATGGAGTAACGGAAGCGTGTATTGATAGCACTTATTTTGAATTGGGGATGGGGAAATTAGGAAGTGGGTTAGTTCCTATTGGTCGTCCATTTGCGAACACGCAAGTTTATATTTTAGATCGATATCTGCAATTAGTTCCCATTGGAGTTGCGGGTGAATTATATATTGGTGGTGCTGGTTTAGCTCAAGGTTATTTAAATCGTCCTGATTTAACTAAAGAGAAATTTATCTCCTATTCTCCCCATAACTTTATTTTGTACAAAACAGGAGATTTAGCGCGTTATCTTCCTGACGGTAATATTGAATTACTCGGTCGAATTGACGATCAAGTGAAGATTCGGGGTTTCCGAATTGAACTAGGGGAAATTGAAGCTGTTTTGAGTAGTCATCCCCAAGTTCAAGCAGCAGTGGTGATGCTTCGAGAACTGCAAACCGACAATAAATCTATAGTTGCATATATTGTTTCTGGACAACAGTCATTAACAACTAGTGAATTGCGTAACTTTCTCAAACAGAAGTTACCTGATTATATGATTCCAAGTGCGATCGCCATTCTGGAAACTTTACCTTTAACCCCCAACGGGAAAGTAGATCGGCGTGCTTTACCAATTCCAGATATGGAACAGAATCGAGAAATAGATTTTGTTCCACCGCGCACCGCAACGGAAGAAGCGATCGCTAATATTATCGCTGCTGTTTTGGGACTCACACAAGTAGGCATTCACGATAACTTTTTTGAATTGGGGGGACATTCTCTACTTGCGACTCAAGTAATTGCTCGATTACAACAAACCTTAAATATTGAGTTACCGTTACGATCTTTGTTAGCATCTCCCACAGTGGCTGGATTGAGTGAAGCACTAACATCTTTTACAAAGACAGAATCTTCAGTTGATTTACCAACAATTGTCCCAAATCCACAACAGCTATATCAACCTTTTCCCCTCACCGATATTCAACAAGCTTATTGGTTAGGACGCAATGAAGCTTTTGAATTAGGAAATATTGCTGCTCATGGTTATTTAGAACTAGATTGCCATCGTTTAGATTTAATAAGATTAAATCAAGCTTGGCAACAACTTATTTTGCGTCACGATATGCTGCGTGCTGTTATTTTACCAGATGGTCAACAGCAAATTCTGACAACAGTACCGGCTTATGAAATAGAAGTTTTGGATTTGCAAGATTTAGAGGTGATGCGCGAGCAGATGTCCCATGAAGTCTTACCTGCGGATCAATGGCCTCTATTTAGAATTCGAGCTACACCTATAGATGAACAGCGTACCAGACTCCACCTGAGTTTTGATGCTTTGATTGCTGATGCTTGGAGTGTGTTTATGCTGATGCGGGAGTGGTTAGATTTATATAATAATTCTGAGTTTGTATTACCACCCTTAGAACTTTCCTTCCGCGATTATGTGCTTGGGGAATCAACTTTAAAAAATACACCCCAATATCAACGTTCTCAAGAATATTGGTTTAACCGACTAGATACCTTACCACCAGCACCAGAATTACCCCTAGCGAAAAATCCCAATGCGATCGCCAATCCTCGGTTTCAACGTCGTAGTTCTCAACTGTCTCCAGAACAATGGCGCAAATTACAAAATCGCGCTCAACAATTTAACTTAACTCCTTCTGGAGTTTTATTAGCTGCTTTTGCAGAAGTCCTCAGTCAATGGAGCAAAAATCCTAAGTTTACGATTAATCTCACCCTGTTTAAACGTTTACCTTTACATCCCCAAGTCAATGAGATTGTCGGAGACTTTACATCTTTGACACTTTTAGAAGTCGATCGCTCAGTTCCTCAAAGCTTTAGTAACCACGCTCAACAATTACAGCAACAACTGTGGCAAGATTTAGATCGCGGTTATATCAGTGGTTTGCAGGTACAGCGAGAACTTAGCCGTCAACGCCAAAGTTACCAATTTATGCCAGTGATATTTACTAGTACACTAGGTTTAGAATCACTTGGTCAGGATACATCAATATTAAGTCAGTTAGGCGAGCTAGTTTACAGTATCAGTCAAACCCCGCAAGTTTGGTTAGATAATCAACTGAGAGAGCAGAACGGAACTTTAATATTTAACTGGGATGCTGTGGAAGAACTTTTCCCCGCAGGTTTGCTGGATGAGATGTTTGCTGCTTACTGTGATTTGCTCCAGCGACTAATTACCTCAGATGCTGTTTGGAGCAAGATTCAGCGAGAATTACAACAACCTACAATTGCAAATTATCCCATCGTACCCATTTCTGAAGAAACTTTGCATAGTTTGTTTATTAAGCAAGTGCAAATTCAAGCTGATTCTCCAGCAGTCATCACCCCAGAGCGTACCCTAACTTATCAGGAATTATACCAACGCGCTTTGCAATTGGCATCTCAACTGCGAGAATTGGGAGCAAGCAACAACAATGCGATAGCGCGGAGCGCTGTGCCAGAGGCAATCGCCATTGTCATGGAAAAAGGTTGGGAGCAAGTTGTTGCTGTACTAGGAATTTTAATCTCTGGTGCGGCTTATCTCCCCATCGATCCCGAATTACCAGCAGAACGACAAGCATACTTACTCGAACAAAACCAAGCAAAAATCGTTCTGACTCAATCTTGGTTAGATAATTCTTTAGAATGCTCAGAAAATCTGGCTCGTATTTACATTGATTCTCTCACACCCCTACACCCCTACACCCTTACACCCCTACATCCTCAAGATCCATCAGCTTTAGCTTATATTATCTACACTTCCGGTTCTACGGGTTTACCCAAAGGCGTGATGATTGATCATCGGGGTGCGGTGAATACCATTTTGGATATCAATCGACGCTTTGGAGTTAGATCGGGCGATCGCATCTTAGCTTTATCAGCATTAAACTTCGACCTCTCAGTTTACGACATCTTCGGCATATTAGCGGCGGGAGGAACAATAGTTATTCCCTCAGCAGATAAAACCAAAGATCCCGCACACTGGTTAGAGTTAATAGTATCTCAGCAAATTACTCTGTGGAACTCAGTTCCAGCTTTGATGCAAATGTTGGTAGAATATCTCGCCAACCAACCACAACAACCTTCATCTCTGCGTTTAGCTTTGTTGAGTGGAGATTGGCTACCTCTCAATTTACCAAATCAAATCCAAAAATTGTGGTCAAACATCCAAGTTGTGAGTTTGGGAGGAGCAACAGAAGCTTCAATTTGGTCAATTTACTATCCAATTACCCAAGTCGATCCTAACTGGAAAAGTATTCCCTACGGCAAACCACTCGATAATCAACAAGTATATGTATTCAATCATAATTTGCAGCAAACTCCTGTTTGGGTGACGGGACAACTATATATTGGCGGTATTGGTTTGGCAAAAGGTTACTGGAAAGACGCAGAAAAAACAAACGCTAGCTTTATTAATCATCCAGTTACCAAAGAAAAATTATATAAAACAGGTGACTTGGGACGCTATTTACCCGATGGGAATATAGAGTTTTTAGGAAGAGAAGATTTTCAAGTCAAAATCAACGGTTATAGAATTGAACTCGGTGAAATTGAAGCAATATTAAAACAGCATCCTACCGTTAAAGAAGCAGTAGTTATAACAGTAGAACAAACACAACAATTAGTTGCTTATATTGTTAGCGATGCTGCGAAGCAGCCGCTACGCGATCGCCACATCACACAAACTCCCAATCTAGGAGAAGCTTACCAACCATCTCAACAAGCAGGAGTATTAAGCGATGCTGGAGAACGAATCGAATTTAAACAATCAAATTTTACCCAATTTCGAGAATATCTACAGCAAAAACTTCCACAATACATGATACCTGCTGAATATATTCTCATTGACACCTTACCCTTAACCCCGGATTTCTCACAAACTCAGAAAAAACCGGAGCGTAAAACTGATAAAAT